>CALXUL010000318.1 GCA_944391635.1 uncultured Clostridia bacterium
GGATAAAAAAATACAATATAAGTGAATGAAATTCATTCATAGAAAGGATATGATATTTATGGAATCAAAAAAGAAAACAGCGGTAATTACAGGAGCAACAAGCGGATTAGGATTAGCGTATGCCGAACGAATGGCAGCAGATGGTTATGACCTCATCATTACCGGACGCAGAGAAGAGATGATAAAAGCCAATGCCGAAAGGATAATGCACGAATACGGACGCAGTGTTGAAGTATGCATTACGGATCTTTCGGATGAGGAAGGAGTGAACAAATTAATTGATATTCTTAATAATAAAAACATATCCATTTTGGTCAATAACGCAGGGTTTGGATTGAAAACGAAGTTTATTGACACCAATTATTGTGATGTGGAGCGATTATTGTATTTACACATAATGGCTGTAACAAAACTAACATATTTTGTCCTTCAAGGCATGAAAAAGAGAAATAAAGGAACAATCATAAATATTTCTTCTGATGGGGCATTTGCGGTCATGCCTAAAAATGTTGTTTATTCCTCGTCCAAACTTTATATTATAAATTTTACTGAAGGACTGCATATGGAACTTGCAGACTATAATATAACGGTTCAAGCAGTATGTCCTGGCTTTATTGATTCTGATTTTCATGAACGTGCCGGGATGAGCGTTGATAAAACACGAAAAGGTATTTTTCGGTTTTATCAGCCAAGAGATATTGTAGAGAATGCTATGAAAGCTCTAAAAAAGGATGATGTAGTCTGTATTCCGGATAAAGGCGGAAAGGTTATTAAACTGATAGGGAAATATATGCCGCGAAAAATATTTTATAATTTTGCCGCAGAATTTGCAAATAACACAATCAAAAAAAGAAAATAGGAAATTCTTTCTGCTTTTGCTTTCGTGAACATATTGCGAAAAACGAAGAAATGTGATATAATAACCAATAATAAAAATGCAAGGGAGGTTTAGCATGAATAAATCAGAACTGGTCGCGGCCATCGTTGAAAAAACCGGCTCCACAAAGAAAGACGCCGAGATGATCATGAACGCGACATTTGAAGCAATATCAGACGCACTCGCAAAGGGCGATAAAGTTTCTTTGATAGGATTTGGTAATTTTGAGGTACGCGAGCGTGCTGCCCGCGAAGGAAAGAATCCTCAGACCGGCGAGAAAATACAGATCGCTGCTTGCAAGGTTCCGGCATTCAAGCCCGGGAAAGCATTAAAAGACAAAGTGCAATAATTGTTTCAGTATGACAGAGACGGTTGACCCTATTCCGGGATCAACCGTCTCTTTTTACAACCGATTTGCTTTGTCCTTCATTTCTTTAGCCGTCGGATTACTGTAAATCAGTGTGGTCTGCACATTGCTGTGTCCGGCCTGGTTTGCTACTTCATGAATAGAGTAACCGTTTTCCAACGCATTGGAGCAAAAATAATGACGCAGCGTTTTGGGCGTGATGGTATCCGAATACTTGTTAAATATCTGGTTGATGCGGGAGGGCGTCAGCTTCTCACTTTGGCGGCTTACGAATAGATACGGACTGTCTGAATCCCTCTCTTTCAAATATTCACGAATCGCATGGACGGCCTTGTCATTGATATAAACAATCCGTTGCTTATTGCCTTTCCCGACAATACGAATCTCTCTGGATATCAGATCCACCTGATCCAGCCTGAGTGATACACATTCACTTCGCCTGATGCCGGTATAGACATAAAGCGTAACGATTGCATAATCCCGTTTGCTGCCGTGCTCCAGTAGTCTTTGCCGGAATGATTCCACATCCTTTTTCTCAACGGTACACGGGCTGGCATATTGGATCTGAACCTTCATAAAATCACCGTCCAGCACCACAGATTCATTTTGAATGCCCTTTTTTAGAAAATAGGCGTTTAATGTTTTCAGTGAAGATAGATGGTTATTTACCGTCCGCGGATCATATTGTTTAATGTTGCGCATATATGAGATGTACTCCAGTACGTTTGCGCGGTACAGCCGCGTTGGTTCCTCCCCAAAGCTGTCGCGGCACCAACTGAAAAACAAACTGATATTTCTGCAATATGTTTTGATGGTATTTTCTGATTTACCGCTTTCTTTCAAATACTCAGAAAATTCTTCTGTCATTTTGATCCGTTCCTTTCTGTTGTGTTAATTATAATTACACCGAAAGTGAAGAGCATTTGCAACCGAATAATTATGTTTAACTCATTTTCATCATTTATGCATATAATTATGTTTAACTCAGAATATGATATGGCAACAAAAAAATCCGGCAGCTAAACACAATTGGCATTATGTTTAGCTGCCGCTTTCCTTTTATTATAATATGTTTTGCGTAATATCCGTTCAGTTGCTGCACGCAGCAACTATCTCATCGTGCGCCCAATGGCCGTCAATATCCGAAAACGGGTTCTGTATGGTATCTGAATACATTTTCCCGGTCATACGGTTTAAGATGGTTACAGCCTCGGCTCTCGTGACAACATTGCCGGGCCGTATCATCTTGTCTTCATATCCCGTCAAAAAGCCGCTCTCTGCCAGACGCATTACCGGCTCATAAAACCAATCCTGCTCCGATACATCGCTGAATGTACTGCCGTTTGGAACGGTGCTCCCGTATAGG
>CALXUL010000319.1 GCA_944391635.1 uncultured Clostridia bacterium
GTCTCTGGACTGGCACATGGGGTATTGAAAACTCTGCATATCCCTACGGGGCTTTTTTATAAAAGAGCGTTAAAAGCCGCAATGCGGTACAGAAAAGTACATACTAAAAGGGTGGCTTATCTTTTTGATCCTACGCCATATACCAGTGTGATCAATAAAGAGGATATTTTCCCTACAGTTAAAAGAAAATTTGAAGATATTCAGTTGAGATTTCCATGTCATGTAGAGAAATACCTGGAAAGAAGATATGGGAAAGATTATATGGAACTGCCTCCGGAGGATCAGAGACATAATCATGCGCCGGAAGAGCTGGATTTTGGAGAGGTATTTGCTGATTTATGATAAAAAAATTCTTTATGTCATCTGAGTACAGTATGAAGCAGACTTATATCTGGACGGTTTTAGCTGGAATAATATATGCTGGAAGTTCGTTTATCATGCAGATGACAACATCGAAATATATAGGAGTAGGACAGGCTGGGATTTTATCTTTGGCATTGGCTGTGGGAAATCAGCTTGTAACCATTGGATTTTATAATATCAGAACCTTTCAGGTCTCAGATGTTACGGAAAAATATAAATTCAGTGACTACTGCATGCTTAGGGTAATTACAGTGTCTGCCATGTTGATAGCAGGCGTTTTCTGGATAACTTTGGGAAACTACAATGTGGTAAAGATGGCGGCTATTATGGCAGCTGTTATATTTAGAGCAGTAGAAGCCATATCAGATGTACTGGAAGGCCGGTATCAGCAAAAAGGACGCTATGATATTTCCTGTAAAGGAGTCGTTATAAAGACACTGACGTATTTGGGCGTATTTTTAGCGACCTTATTTATCACGGGAAGTGTGTTCTGGGGACTGACTGCCCTTGCAACTGTATATCTCGTTATGATTCTTTATTTAGACAGTCAGATCATAGGAGAATTTGGCGGAATATCTTTCAAAACTTCCTGGAAAACCCAGGGGGCCCTTTTGATAGAAGGATTTCCGCTGTTTGTGAATGCATTTTTAAATGCATATATCATAAATGCACCAAAATACGCGTTGGAAAAGTATTATAGTTCCGAGGTCCTTGGTATTTTTACAGTACTATATATGATGGCATTTGTGGTTAATATGTTCGCTTCTTTCGTGTTAAAACCCATCATTTCCGTTCTGGCAGAGAAATATGTCAAACAGGACATTTCTGGATTTTTAAAGCTGATTCTTCGGCAGATGCTGGTTATCGCAGCTGCCACCACAATATGTATTATAGGCGCTTATCTTGTTGGGGTACCTGTCTTAAGCTTTTTATTTGGAGTGGATCTTGCTGAGTATAAGGGGGCATTGTGCCTGATTTTAGTCAGCGGAGGATTTACTGCAATGTATCAGCTTTATCAGTATGGAATTATCATTATGCGCCATCAATACAGCACATTTATCTGTTGTGGACTTACAGTTGTACTTACTTATATTATTACGCCCTATCTCACCAGAAAATATGAAATTATGGGAGCTACGGTCAGCTATACAGTATCTATAGGATTTATGTCGCTGATGTTTATTCTCTTTTTTGTGTTTTATCTGGTAAAGGACAGAAAAAAACGTGAGGAAAAATATGAGTAAAATATGTATATTTGCTTCCCATTATTTTCCGTATCTTGGAGGAATAGAAAGATACACATATAATTTATCCAAAGCTTTGATCAGGCTGGGAGATGAGGTAATGATTGTTACCTGCAATGATGTAAAAGAAAAAAATTATGAGATCATGGATGGGATAGAGGTTCTGCGGCTGCCGTGCTATAATCTGATGGATGGCCGGTACCCTGTGACAAAGTTTAACAGGGAATTTTTTGCACTTTATAAAAAGTTATCTGACAGAGATTTTGATCTGGTTTTGATCAATGCCAGGTTTTATCCTCATACGTTGCTTGGTGGATGGTTTGCCAAAAGGAATAACATAAAAGGCATAATTCTTGATCATGGAACCAGTCATATGACTATAGGGAAAAAGATGCCTGATACGCTATTTGCTTTTGTAGAGCATGTTATTACCACTGGAGACAAGCTTTTGTGTAAGGACTACTATGGTGTGTCCAGGGCATGCTGCAAATGGCTGGGACATTTCCATATAAAAGCGAAAGGGGTTTTATATAATGCGGTAGATGCGGTTAGCATCCAAAATATTGCTGAGGAGCCTAAAAGAAATTTTAGAAAAGAATTTGATGTTTCTCAGGATACTGCAGTAATTGTATATACTGGGCGCCTGATTAAAGAAAAAGGTATTTTTAAATTAATTGAGGCTGTGCAGGAACTGCGTAAAAAATGGAAAATATGTCTGTTTATTGCTGGTGATGGTGAAGAAATGGAAAAAGTTCAGACAGCTGCAGATGATGCTATCATACCTCTTGGCAGGCTGGATTTTGAAGAGATTGCTTCACTTCTGGGGCAGGCAGATGTATATTGTCTTCCTACTGACTATCCGGAAGGATTTCCTACCGCTGTTTTGGAGGCGGCAGCGGCGGGCTGTTATGTGATCACTACTGACAGGGGTGGTTCCCGGGAGCTGATCCAGGATGAATCTTATGGGACTATTTTGAAAAATACAGAGGTCCAAAGTATCCAGGAAGCCATAGATGCTTCTTTGCAATATCCTGATAAAAGAATACAGGCTGCAGAGAAGGCGAAAAAAAGGGTAAATATTATGTTTACATGGGATAAGACAGCTCAAAAAGTACATGGACTTGCCAGAGAAAGGTAGAAAAGAATGAAAAAACTGATTATCATTCCTGCATACAATGAGAGCGCCTGTATTGAATATACAGTTCGTGAAATAGAAAAGTATGCACCGGATTTTGATTATATCATTATTAATGACTGTTCAACCGATAACACGGGAGAAATATGCAGAAAAAATCATTTTAATACAGTACACTTAACAGTAAACCTTGGAATCGGCGGAGCTGTTCAGACAGGGTATTTATATGGATGGAGAAACGGCTATGATCTGGCTGTCCAGGTAGACGGTGATGGCCAGCATGATCCAGCTTTTTTGAATAGTATGGCGGAATGCATGGAAAGAGAAAAGTTGGACATGGTTATCGGTTCAAGATTTATTGAAAAAAGAGGATTCCAATCATCGGGGATGCGCAGAGTGGGAATACGATATTTCAGTGGGCTCATAAAGCTGCTCACAGGCACTAGAATTACAGACCCTACGTCTGGTCTCCGAATGGTGAATAGAAAGGTTATGAAAGAATTTGCCTATAATTATCCCAAGGACTATCCTGAACCGGAAAGTGTAGTTACAATATTATGTCAGGGCTGCAAGGTAAAAGAAATTCCTGTAATTATGAGAAAAAGGTTAGGTGGAGTTTCTTCCATTTCCATGAAGAAATCAGTATATTATATGATTAAAGTAACCCTTGCTATTTTGTTTGAAAAGATCAGGGGAGGAAAAAAATGAATATAAAAATTCAGATTCTAATAATTCTTGCGACGCTTATTGCAATAGTCTATATAGTTAATAAAATCAGGACAAAAGGAATAGAGCTTAAATACAGCCTTTTGTGGCTGCTCTTAGGATTGGGGATTATTATTTTTGCCGGTTTTCCTCAGATCAGCCAATGGCTGGCGCACTTTCTGGGGATAAGCCAGCCTGTTAATATGCTGTTTTTTGCCGGATTTTGTTTTACACTGCCCATTATTTTTTCGTTATCGGCCACAGTTTCGAAAATGTCAAACAAAATAAAAAAATTGACTCAGGAAATAGCTCTGATGAACGAAATACTGGAACGCCAAGAAAAGGGGAAGGAATAGGCAATGAAATTAAAAAAGAAAGAGCAAAAGCGATTTAATGGTTTGATTTTACTAGTGGTTTTGCTATTAATTGGCTTTTTAGCAGGAATTGTGGGAGAAGGACTATATGAATTAAATATCTGCAGACGGGCCCTAAAAGGTGGAAATGAGATTGGAACGGAAGAAATAGACAGCACCCATATGCAGATAACACAAACAGTAGAAGGAGAGAAAGTAGATGATGCAGAGGCAGAAAAGAATGTAAATAGTGCTTCGGAAGATTTAACGGTACTAAAACAGATTCATATTACAATAGACGAGAGATTTATCAATAAGCTGTGTTATGCTTATAGCACAGACGAAGATTTTACAGCATATATCACGATTCATACCAAGGATGTGTATAATGCGCCTATCACTGCCGAAATTCAGGACTTTAGTCGGAAGAATCTCAACGAAACAGTAATTAATTTAAAAGATTATGTCACAGAAATTTTTATTGAAGTACCTGAGAATGTGGAAATAAGTAATATAGTAGTAGATAACAGTTGGGACTGGAATTGGTATCGTGTGGCTTATATTGGCGTTTTTATTTTTATTGTATTATCCATTTTCTGCTTTAGAAAAATCATAGCTGCACATATAGAAAAGGGATTTCTATTGTTATCTTTATGTTGTGGGATGCTTTTTATTGCTATCCAGCCGCCTGAATGTACAACTTGGGATGAACATATACATTTTGCTAAAGCTTTTGATTGGTTTGAAAATGGCACTGCCGATAGAACAGAGTCTGAAGCTTATTTATATTATTACCAGGAACAAGAGAATAGAGCTCCATTTTTATCAAAAGAAGAGAAGGCTATGCAAATTCAGTATTTGAATTCTCATCATAACGGGGCTGTAGAAATATATGAAAGAGACGCATATACATTAAATGCAGTAGGCGAGTTGCATATGGCTTTAGCTATAAAAGTAGTAAAATATTTAGGACTTCCTTTTTATGCACAGTTTATAGCGGGTAAAATTGCAAATCTGCTTTTGTATACACTGCTAATATACTGGGCGATAAAAATTATTCCAGTAGGGAAAAAATTTCTTACATCAGTATCGCTTATGCCTACACTTATGATTCAATCAACGAGTTATACTTATGATATAGTTGTTATTGGTTTTTTGGTCTTAGGAATGGCAATGGTTATTGCTGAATATTTTCAGGAAGAAAGGATATTTTCGTGGAAAAAAACAGTATTTATAGCAATTTTATTTATTATTGGCAGCTGCCCAAAACCTGTCTATATTCCTCTTCTTGCATCGTTGATTGCTTTACCAGAAAAGAAATTTAAAACTAAAAGACACATGATTTTGTGTAAAACGTTTTTAATAGTTGTTTGTATGATTATGATTATGACTTTGTTAATTCCAGCTGCAAGTGGCGGTGTTGAAGCAGACTCACGAGGAGGTGCTACAGATGTGGCTCAGCAGATGGGCCTTGTATTAAGTCAGCCATTTTCATATATTCAAATTTTTATTACAGATGTTATTAGCTCGTTAAATGGATATATTTTTAATGCTTCTGCGCTATCTACGATTCCTTACGCAGGAACACATCCTTTTGAGGGAGCGGTAAGCCTTTTATGCTTAGGAATTGCTTTGACAGAAAAAAAACCAGTATTTCCTGCTTCAAAAAAGAATATAGTTAGATTTAAAGTAATTATGACCTTGATTGTTGTAGGAACTTTGGGGCTTGTGTGGTCGGCTCTTTATATTGTTTTTACGCCGGTTGGCAATATGCACATCTTGGGAGTGCAGGCAAGGTACTATATTCCGTTGATAATACCGGCCTATATGATTTTTTATACAAAAAAAATTGAGACAAATTACAGGGAAACCACATATAATACAGTTATGCTTTTGATTATTTTGTGGCTTGCACATGGAACTATGTATAACCAGTTCTTTTTAACATTTTGTCAGTGATAATAGAGGATTCAGCTTTTACTATAAAGGAGAAGGATTATGGCAAATATAGCGCTTATCATAGCGGGGGGATCTGGAGCAAGGATGCATCAGAGTATTCCAAAACAATTTCTGTCAGTTAATGAAAGACCAGTTATTATTTACACATTGGAGGCTTTTCAGAGACATGCAGACATTGACGCGATTGCAGTAGTATGTATTGAAGGCTGGGAACAGGTCCTGTGGGCCTATGCAAAACAGTTTAATATTGAAAAACTGAAATATGTAGTCCCAGGAGGAAAAAATGGCCAGGATTCTATTAGAAATGGCGTGTTTGAATTAGAAAAACACTATGGACCTGAAGATATTGTGCTGATTCATGATTCCATACGTCCTATGGTTTCAGCGGATATCATTTCAGACTGTATAGTGAAGACAAAAAAATTCGGCTGTGCTATAGCGACTATTCCCTGTGCTGAGGCAATGCTTCAAACAGAAGATGGCTTATCTTCTACGGGAAGTTATCCAAGAGATCATTTAAAAAGAACCCAGACACCCCAGGGCTTTCCCTTGGGAAAAATCTGCGATCTGCACAGGAGAGCACTTGAAAAGGGAATAACAAATTCCGTTGCGTCCTGTACTTTGATGATTGAAATGGGAGAACAGGTTCATTTTTCTATGGGATCAGAAAAAAATATTAAACTGACTACAGTGGATGACATTGATATATTTAAGGCCCTTTTGCTGGCAAAAAGGGCAGACTGGCTGAAAGACTGACAAACCATAATTGTAACGGAGAGTAAGGATAATGCATTTTTTATATGACAGTCAAGTATATAAAGAGGATTTAGAACAGGCAATGAAGCAGGTTAAGGACTGGAATAAGTTAAATGGTTCTTCTGTACTGATTGCCGGGGCTACCGGGCTGATTGGTTCCTATATGGTGGATCTGTTCCTTGCTGCCAACAAAATTTCAGATACCAATATTACAGTTTATGCACTGGGAAGGGATAGGGAGCGGCTCCAGGAACGTTTCTGTGGAGTAAAAACAGAAAATTTAATTTTTATTGAGGGAGATATCAATGAATCATTAAAACTTAATGCTGATGTAGATTATGTAGTACACGGAGCAAGTAATGCGCATCCCGCCGCCTTCCGGGAGAAACCGGTAGAAACTTTAATGAGC
>CALXUL010000320.1 GCA_944391635.1 uncultured Clostridia bacterium
AGCAGTAATTTTCAAAAATACGGCTGGATAATAACAAAAGCTGTATTTAAATTGCATACCGAAAATAAAGACGCAATATTTGAGAAAATGCGCGATTTGAAAGAGCGGAGAGTAAGCAAGCAGCCGCTTGAATTTGCAAGCGCAGGCAGTACGTTTAAACGTCCGCAAGGGTTCTTTGCCGGCGCCCTTATTGAAGAGGCAGGGCTTAAAGGTTATAGAATTGGCGATGCGCAGGTGTCGGAAAAACACGCCGGGTTTATTATAAATCTTGGCGGAGCAAGTTCTAAGGATATTTTAGAACTAATTGGATACGTTCAGGATAAGGTGTATGAGAAAACAGGAGTGAGGCTTGAGCCGGAGGTTAGAATTATCGGCTCAGATTGCTGACAGCTTCGGCGGAAGGATTGATTTTATGCAGTTTACAGTAGTGACAGGGCTTTCCGGGTCGGGAAAAACTCAGGTGGTAAGATTTTTGGAGGATATGGGATTTTTTTGTATAGATAATCTTCCACCGATACTTATTCCTAAGTTTGCGGAAATGTTCGTTTCGGTTAATATCAAGTATGAAAAGGTAGCGTTCGTGATTGACGTGCGTGTTGGCGAGATGATAAACCAGCTTCTTGATAATCTTAAAATTTTAAAGGAAAACGGATATAATTATACCCTGCTGTTTATGGAAGCACGTGATGAGGTGCTCGTTAAACGGTATAAAGAAACCCGCCGCACTCACCCTGTTACAAGTGATATGGGGCTTTTGGACAGCATTAAAAAGGAACGCAAAATGCTCTCAAAACTCTATGATGCGGCGGATGTTGTAATTGATACATCGGATATGTCGGTTAGCCAGCTTTATACAAAACTGCGCGAAGTGTTCCCGGCAGGCTCTGCAAAAGAACGTATCACTGTTAATGTTCTTGCTTTCGGGTTTAAATACGGAATACCTGCCGATGCTGATTTGGTTTTTGATGTAAGATGCTTTCAGAACCCGTTTTATATAGAATCGTTAAAGGATAAAACAGGCAATGACGAAGAGGTTCAAAGATTTGTGATGGAAAGCAAAGAGGCGCAGGACTTCTTTTCAAAGCTAAAGGATATGATGCTGATGCTGATGCCGCTTTATATCGAAGAGGGTAAAGCGAGTATTACGATTGCTATAGGCTGTACCGGCGGCAGACACCGCAGTGTAACTTTTGCAAATAAACTCGGAGAAGCGCTTAAAGCGTCAGGATATAATGTTAATATGATTTACCGTGATATTCTGCGCGGTACTAAAGGCTGAATTGAACTTTGCCCGGAAGGAGCGGTTTTTAGTGGCTGGAAATAAAAAGATTGTAGTAATTGGCGGAGGCACAGGACTTTCTACGATGCTGAAAGGTCTTAAATTGTATACAAGACGACTGACTGCCGTTGTAACTGTTGCGGATGACGGCGGCTCAAGCGGTATGCTGCGAAGCGGACTTGGAATGCTTCCGCCCGGCGATATAAGAAATTGTATAAATGCTCTTGCGGATACCAATCCGATACTGAAGGAATTAATATCTTATCGGTTCCCTGCTGATAGTTCGCTTGAGGGTCATTCTTTTGGGAATTTGATGCTTGCTGCACTAAACGGTGTTTCAGACAGCTTTGACGAGGCTGTTCTTAAAATGAACCGGCTTTGCGGTGTGGAGGGAATGGTTCTGCCGGTAACAAACGAGGATGTAAGACTTGAGGCATTACTTTCAGACGGGAGCGTTATTTTAGGCGAGTCATTAATCGGGGAACAGGGAAGAAGCGGCGGAAGTATAGAGCGGCTTAGAATAGTTCCGCAGAACCCAAAACCCGTGCCTGCTGTATTAGATGCTATCACAGCGGCTGACGTTATCGTTATGGGACCTGGAAGCCTTTATACAAGTATTATCCCAAACCTGCTTGTAGACGGTGTGGCAAAGGCTATTATGGACTCGCACGCCGTTAAAATCTATGTGTGTAATATTATGACCCAGCCCGGTGAAACTGATAATTATTCAGTATCTGACCATCTTTTTGCGATTGAAAAACATTCTCAAAAAGGGATAATTGATTATGTATTGGCAAACAATGAGCCTATACCGGAGGAACTTACAAAAAAATATTTAGAGCAGGGCGCGGAACCTGTATTGGTTGACAGGGAAAAGTTAACCGGCGTAAAGCTTGACCTTTCAAAACTGATGTGGGAGGAAGGCGGTTTGGTAAGACACGATTACATAGCGCTTGGCAAGAGAATTTGTCAGATTGCCGATGGGGAGATTTAATATGTCGTTTACGGCTTCTATAAAAAATAAAATTAGCAGCAATGATTCTGGCTGTGAATACTGCCGCATATCAAAGCTTGCCGGATTGCTTCGGTTTGCCGGAAGAATGTGTGACGGAGTATATATAATATCAACGGAAAATGAAAAAGTCGCTGCCTGCGCGGTGCGGCTTTTTTCAGAATGTCTTGGAATAAAAACAGACTGTGAATGGGCGCCTAAGGCAAAGCTGTTTACCATAAAGCTTTCAGAGCACCAGGCGCAGGTGGTTTTTGCGGAATTGTTTTCAGACGGTGTGGAAAATGAGATTATGCCTTTTGAATGCTGTCGCAGGTCTTTTCTTGCCGGAGCGTTTTTGGGCGGAGGCGAGGTTTCCGACCCGCACAGAAGTTATCATTTGGAATTTGATTCAAGAGAAGAACGCTTTGCTCTTGAAGTTATAAAGACGTTATCAGGTTTTGACATAAACGCAAAGCTGGTAAAAAGAAAGGAGCGTAGCGTGGTTTATATTAAGGACTATGAATCCATCGCAGCAGTCCTGGGACTTATCGGAGCGGATTTTGCCGCGCTCGAGCTTTATTCTGTTTCGGTTGAAAAGGATATAAGGAACAGTGTTAACCGTAAGGTGAACTGCGAAAATGCCAATCTTGACAAGCTTGCGCTTGCGGCATCCAAACAAATCCGCGCGATAATGAAGATAGAAAAAAAGACGGGGCTTGACGCTATGCCCGAAACTCTTGCTGAAATGGCGCGTATTCGCCTGATGTACCCGGAGGATAGCCTAAAAGAACTCGGCGCAAGACTCGACCCGCCGATTGGGAAGTCCGGCGTTAACCACAGGCTTTCAAGAATAATGGATTTTGCCAATAAGCTTTAACCGAAAAAAGGAGTGTGACCCGTAAATGGCATTTGCACATCTTCATACACATACGGAATACAGCCTTCTTGACGGGGCTGTCAGCATAAAAAAACTGGTTTCCAAAGTTAAAGAATTGGGAATGGATTCTTGCGCTATCACTGACCACGGAAATATGTACGCTGTGGTGGATTTTTATCGTGAAGCAAAAGCCCAGGGAATCCATCCGGTTATCGGATGTGAGGTATATATGGCGCCGGGCAGCAGGTTTGATAAGACTTCCGGCGAGGAGAAATATTATCATCTTATACTGTTATGTGAAAATATGAAAGGTTATAAAAATCTCATCAAACTGGTATCCGCCGGTTTTATTGAGGGATTCTATTATAAACCAAGGATTGATTTTGAGCTTTTAAAGAAATATTCCGAAGGGCTTATTGCTCTTTCCGCCTGCCTTGCAGGTGAACTGCCGCGCGCATTGTCGGCAGATGATTATGATGCGGCTAAAAAAATCGTAGAAAAACATATTGAGATATTCGGCACAGATAATTATTTTATAGAACTCCAAGACCATGGTATACCCGAACAAAAACGCATAAATCCTCAGCTTATTCGGCTTGCACGCGAGCTGGGGGTAGGGCTTGTAGCAACCAATGATATACATTACTGTACTAAAGATGACGCACGTTATCAGGAAGTGCTGATGTGTATTCAGATGCGAAAGACGATGGATGACCCCGACCGAATGAGATTTGAAACCGATGAGTTTTATATTAAATCTCCTAATGAGATGCGAGAGCTTTTCGGGTATGTTCCGGAGGCACTTGAAAATACTGAAAAAATAGCTAAAAGATGTAGTGTGGATTTCGATTTTTCAACCAGGCATCTGCCGGAATATGATGTGCCGGACGGACAGGATGCATCGTCATATCTTCGGGGGCTTTGTGAGAGCGGACTTAAGAAACGTTATAAAAATGTTACACCGGAACTTGAAAAAAGGCTGGAGTATGAACTTTCGGTAATAGAGAATATGGGGTTCGTGGACTATTTTTTAATTGTGTGGGATTTTGTAAATTTCGCAAAAACACACGGTGTTATGGTAGGTCCCGGAAGAGGCTCCGCAGCAGGCAGTCTTGTAAGCTATTCGCTCGGCATTACAACAATTGACCCAATACGCTACTCACTTATTTTTGAGCGGTTTTTGAATCCTGAGCGGGTATCTATGCCGGATATTGACATAGACTTTGAGCCGGAGGGCAGACAGAAGGTTATTAACTATGTGGTCGAAAAATACGGTGCGGATAAGGTTGCACAGATTATAACCTTCGGTACGATGAAAGCAAGGCTTGCGGTGCGCGACGTCGGCAGGGCACTCAATATAAGCTATGCCGATACCGACAGGGTGGCAAAATTAATTCCAAACGATGCTAAAATGACTATTGACAAGGCGCTTGAAGTATCTAAGGAGTTAAGCGATCTTTATGAAAGTGATGAGCGGGTAAAAGAACTGATAGATACATCACGTGCGATTGAAGGACTTGCCCGTCACAGCGGAACGCATGCGGCAGGAGTGGTAATTACAAAAGAGCCGATTGTGGAATATGTTCCTCTCCAGACTAATGATGATGTTATCACTACACAGTTTGTTAAGGATACGATAGAAAGCCTGGGGCTTCTTAAGATGGATTTTTTGGGGCTTAAAAACCTAACAATTATTGAAAATGCCGTAAAAATTATTGAAAAGACTCACGGTGTAAAAGTTGACATTGAAAATCTTAATTATGACGTAAAGGAAGTATACGATAACATTTCAACCGGGAATACCGACGGCGTATTTCAGATAGAAAGCGAAGGCATGAAAGCGTTTATGCAGGAGCTAAAGCCGGGCTGTCTTGAAGATATAATAGCCGGTATAGCGCTGTACCGTCCCGGACCGATGGAGTCGATCCCTAAATATATTTACAATAAAAACCATCCCGAAGAGGTAAAATATAAGCATCCGTTATTAGAGCCAATACTTAATGTTACTTACGGATGTATGGTGTACCAGGAACAGGTATTGCAGATTGTGCGTGATATGGCAGGATATTCGCTGGGTAATGCGGATATGCTAAGGCGTGCTATCAGCAAAAAAAAGGCGTCGCAGATGGATATAGAACGCGAAAACTTTATTCACGGCAAAAAAGCTGCCGACGGGAGCTGGGAGATAGAGGGCTGCGTAAACCGCGGAATCAGCGAGGCTGTTGCTGTTGATATTTTTAATGAGATGAGCGATTTTGCCGATTATGCGTTTAATAAGTCGCATGCAGCCGCATATGCGTACCTGACTTATCAGACAGCATACCTTAAAACATTTTATCCGGTAGAATTTATGGCATCGCTCATATCCTCGGCTGATGATGTTGGGAAAATAAACGGCTATCTTGTAAACTGTACCGAACTTGGTATAAAAAAATTACCGCCGGATATTAACAGCAGTGAGGATAGTTTTACAGTCGAGGACAATTCAATCAGGTTTGGACTGTCGGCTGTTAAAAATGTCGGCAAAGGATTTATACGTGCGGTGGTTGCCGAACGCGAACGAAACGGGAAATTTAAGGATTTCTTTGACTTTATAAACCGCATGACCGACAAGGAAATGAACAAACGCGCTGTAGAGGGGCTTATTAAGTGCGGTGCATTTGATTCGACAGGGGCTAAAAGATCGCAGCTTATGAATGTGTTTGAGAGCGTTATAGACGCTCAGGCAAAAGAGAAAAAAAATAATCTCGACGGTCAGATGAGCCTCTTTGATGAGCCGGAAATAGCGGTGCAGTATTCATTTGAGCTGCCGGATATTCCTGAATTTGATAAAAGTACCCTGCTAAAAATGGAAAAGGAATCGGCAGGAATTTATCTGTCGGGGCATCCGATGGAAGAGTATAAAGATATTGCCGACCGTGTATCCGGCGGGATTAATCTTTCGATGGTGCTTGATGCTGCAAATGATGACAATAAAACCAACAACAAAAGGATTTCTGACGGACAGTATATAACTGTGGCGGGTATAATAACCGCGCGAAAGGACAAAACTACTAAAAATAACAGGCGCATGGCGTTTGTTCAGCTTGAGGACATGTACGCCGGAGTTGAGGTTATTGTATTTCCTAAAATATATGACCAGGTTTCCTCTGAGCTTGTTGAGGATAGGCTGGTTATTGTTGACGCTAAGCTAAGCGTGCGTGAGGATGAAGCACCTAAGCTTCTTTTAGAAGGAATAAGACCGCTTGACGTATCAGATGCACCTGTCCCAGCAATGCCGGTATCCGGACATAAGTTATTTATAAAAATGGGTACTAAAAATGCCAAAGTAATGCGTATGGCGCTGTCTATCCTGCAAAAGTATCCTGGTAATACACCGGTTGTGTTTTATATTGCAGATACCAAATCCAGGCTTGCTGCTGATTCGCGCTATCTTGCGGCGGAAAATGATGATTTAATTGGCGAGCTTATGGAGGTATTCGGCGATAATAATGTAAAGTTACAGTAAACATAACAAAAAATATAAATAAATTTGTGCAAAAAGATATTGAAATTAATTTGGAAATATTATACAATATACTGTGAATTTATTAACAATATATAAATAAGGTATATTATGGGAGGCATAGCGTTTATGGAGGATAACAAAAAAGAGGCCGCCGGCGATTATGTGGTGATAAAGGCTTTGGAGGACGGTGTTAATGTGATGGGATTAACCCGTGGCGGCAGCACAAGATTTCATCATACCGAAAAGCTTGATGCCGGTGAAGTTTATATAGCGCAGTTTACCGAAACTACTTCTGCAATTAAAGTGAACGGAAAGGCGCGGATTTTGACCAAACATGGGCAGATAGAATCGGGGAGTTTGGATTAATATGTGGACGATAGTTTATTTAGCAAAAGATAATAAAGTTCTGCACACTATTTGCGAGCTTCTTGATAAAAATAAAATAATCTACAGGACAAGATGTGTATCCGACAATAGCCCGGAAGATGATGTATATTATGATATACTTGTTCCGGCGGCAGAAGTTAGTGCGGCACATACTCTTATTTTGGATAAGGAACTCTAAGGAAAGGACGTAATGGTTTTATGAACAATGATATAAGAAAGATTGGAGTATTAACAAGCGGAGGCGATGCACCGGGCATGAACGCTGCAATACGCGCTGTTGTTAGAACCGGGACATATTATGGTTTGACAGTTATGGGCGTTAAGCGTGGTTATAACGGTCTTATAAACGGAGAAATGATAGAAATGAACGCAAGAACCGTTTCAGATACGTTGCAAAAGGGCGGTACTATACTTCAGACGGCAAGATGTCTTGAGTTTAAAGAAGAAGCAGGCGTTAAAAAGGCTTGTGAAATTGCAAAAGTTTTCGGACTTGACGGGCTTATTGTTATAGGCGGTGACGGTTCATTCCGTGGTGCAAGAGATTTATCAAGAGCGGGATTGCCTACGATTGCTATGCCGGGCACAATAGATAATGATATTGATTGCAGTGAATATACTATTGGTTATGACACCTGCCTTAATACTGTAATTGAAGCGGTGGATAAAATCCGTGATACATCATCCTCGCACGAACGCTGTTCGGTAATTGAAGTTATGGGTAGAAACGCAGGATATATTGCTCTTAATGCGGGAATTGCATGCGGAGCGGAGGTTGTATTGGTACCGGAGCGCGAATACAGCTTTGATGAAGATGTATTGCGCCCGATTCTTGAGGGTAAAGCTCGTGGCAGACGCCAGAGTATTGTAATTGTTGCTGAGGGAATCGGCGGTGTTATTGACATGGCAAAAGAAATCGAAGAGAAAACTGGTATTGAATCAAGAGCTACTATACTTGGGCATATCCAGCGCGGAGGCTCGCCGAGTGCGCGTGACCGTGTGGTTGCAAGCGAGATGGGTGCGAAATGCGTTGAGCTTCTGCTTGAGGGCAAATCCAATAGGATAGTATGCATGCAAGACAACAAGGTTATAGATGTTGATATTGAAGAAGGCCTTGCAATGAAAAAGGAGTTGCCGCAGGAAGTAATTGATTTGGCAAAGAAACTTTCTACTTGATATTTCATTCTGGGGCTGTGTTATAAACGCGGCCCTGATTTTTTGGGATTATTATTTTATAAAGGACGGTTATTCCTAATATGAGAAGAACAAAAATTATATGTACTATGGGTCCTGCTACTGATGATGACGCTGTTTTACGGGATTTGATGCTTGCCGGCATGGATGTCGCAAGGCTTAATTTTTCCCACGGCACTCATGAGGAAGCAAAAGCCAGAATGGACCGTATTAAACGCATTCGTGAAGAACTTGATAAGCCGGTGGCAATTCTGCTTGATACAAAAGGTCCTGAAATACGGCTTAAAACCTTTAAAGGTGGAAAGGCATTTCTTAAAGAGGGTGCAAATTTTACTCTGTATACCACAGATGTAGAGGGCGATGAGAATGGTGTGTCTATCACATACAAGAATCTGCCAAAGGACATTAAACCCGGAGCAACCCTTTTGATAGATGACGGACTGATTGAAATAGAAGCGCTTAGCGTAAAAGCAGACAGAATCCTCTGCCGCGTAAAATCTGGAGGTCCGGTTTCCGACTCTAAAGGTGTAAATGTGCCAAATGTATCCTTGTCTATGCCGTATATGAGCCAGAAGGATATTGATGATATTATTTTCGGTATAGAACAGGATGTTGATTTTATTGCCGCATCTTTTGTGAGAACTGCTGATGATGTGCTTGAAGTACGAAATCTTCTTGAAAAGCATAACGGCGCAAATATCCGTATTATTTCAAAAATAGAAAACCGTGAAGGTGTTGAAAATATCGATGAAATACTGAAAGTTTCAAACGGTGTTATGGTTGCGCGCGGCGATATGGGCGTTGAGATTCCTCTTGAGGTGCTTCCTGTTATTCAAAAGCAGATTATTAAGAAAACTTACCGTGCTGGCAAGGTTGTTATTACCGCAACACAAATGCTTGATTCTATGATTAGAAACCCAAGACCTACACGTGCGGAAACAACGGATGTTGCCAATGCTATATATGACGGAACGAGCGCTATAATGCTGTCGGGAGAAACGGCTATCGGCAAATATCCTGTTGACACAGTAAAAACCATGGCGACTATTGCAGAGCGTACAGAATTGGATATTGATTACGTAAAAAGGCTCAATAATGTGACGCTTGATATATCAAACATGGATGTAACAAATGCTCTGTCGCATGCGACATGTACAACCGCACATGACCTTCGCGCATCTGCAATAATTGCGCTTACCTATGGCGGTACTACCGCACAGATGATTTCAAAATTCCGTCCGACCTGTCCTATTATTGCACCGACTATCAGCAAAAAAGCAAGACGTCAGCTTAACTTGTCATGGGGCGTTGTGCCGGTAATGAGTGAAAGACGTAATAATACCGACGAACTGTTTGAACATGCTGTTGAGTGCGCGCAGAAAACCGGCTTGGTCAAAAGCGGCGACCTTGTTGTAATAACAGGCGGTGCGCCTATCGGTGTAAGCGGTACTACCAATATAATGAAGGTTCATCTTGTTGGTAATATTTTAGTCCGTGGTGTGGGCGTTACAAAACTTCATCAAACTGCAAAAATATGTGTAGTTGACGGGCTTGAAGATTTGGAACAGAATTTTGAGGAAGGTGAGATTGTTGTTACAAAAGTAACATCTCCCGATATGGTTGGAATTTTAAAGAAAGCGTCAGGCATTATTACAGAAGAAAAGGGCGAATACTGTTATGCCGCAATTATCGGCATGGCGCTTGATATACCGGTTATTACAGGGGCGGCAAACGCAACCAATATTTTAAAGACCGGAACAGTTGTTACGATGGACGCGGCGCAAGGATTTGTTTACGGCGGCGCTGAAAAAATCTGATTTTAAAGCAGGTGGTATTATGGAAACTTCGGTTATACTTGAGGTACGGTATGCAGAAACCGATATGATGGGGATAATGCATCATTCAAGGTATTACCCTTGGTTTGAAGTTGTGCGAACAGAATTTATCAAAAATGCGGGCATTACCTATTCTGAACTTGAAAAAAGCGGGATACTTCTGCCTCTTACCGAAACCGGCGCAAAGTATTATGAGGGTTTAAAATATGAGGAAAAGGCGGAGGTTATATGCAGGCTTAAAGAACTGTCTGTCGCACGCTGCGGGTTCTTTTATACTGTGCGCAGGGTTTCGGACGGGCATATAACTACCGAAGGTTTTACAAGGCACGGATTTGTTGACCCGTCATTTCATCCGATAAATATTAAAAAGAAAAACCCCGGGCTTTTTGATTCGCTTATGTCGCTTAAAGAGGAGTAGACAATATGAAAATTGTAGTTTTGGACGCATTGACTTTGGGAGAGGATATGGACTTTTCGCCTCTTGAAGAGTTGGGAGAACTTACTGTATATCCATCAAGCGCACAAAATGAGGTTGCAGGCAGGATTAAGGGTTTTGATGCCGTTGTATTTAATAAGATAAAAATGAACCGGGAAAATCTTGAAGGCTCAGGAGTAAAACTTCTATGCGTTACAGCTACCGGGTATGATAACATAGATATTGATTATTGCAGAAAAAGCGGTATTGCCGTTATGAATGTTGTTAATTATTCAACCGATAGCGTCGCCCAGCTTACAGTGGGATTGGTTTTGGAGCTTACAATGCATCTTAGAAGTTATTTTGAATATGTACAAAGCGGGAAATATTCTAAAAGCGGAGTTGCAAACCACCTTATACCTGTATTTTGTGAGCTTTCAGGCAAGACTTGGGGAGTTATAGGTATGGGCGCTATCGGAAAGGCTGTAGCTAAAATAGCCGAAGCATTTGGCTGCAAGGTTATATATACAAGGAATACACCGGACGGGAATGAGGCTTGTGTTGGGCTTTTGGAGCTTATGAGAAAAAGTGATATTATTACAGTGCATTTGCCGCTGACTCAAAATACACGTGGTATTTTAGATGAAAAGATGCTTTCCTTAATGAAAGAGCAGGCAGTTATTGTAAACACTTCAAGGGGCGCGGTATTTGATGAGGCTGCGCTTGCAAAAGCTGTAAAAGAGAGAAGAATTGCCGGTGCGGCGGTCGATGTGTTTTCTGTGGAGCCTTTGCCGGAAAACCACCCGTTTATGGAAATTAAAGATATGCCGAATTTTCTTATGACGCCGCATATGGCTTGGGGCGCATATGAGGCAAGATGCAGATTGGTTAAGAATGTAGCGCTCAATATAAAGGCGTTTTCCGACGGCAGAATGGATAATAGGATTGTCTGAGCAAATTTATTCCAATAGTCTGTTTTTGTTGACTTTTGCCTTGTCAAAATGTATAATATAAAAGGTGCGCCGCTAAAAAAAGAGGAGCACTGGAACGGAGAGATGAAAATGAAAATTACCGAGGATATTAAATACATAGGCGTTAACGACCATGATATTGATTTGTTTGAGGGTCAGTATGTCGTTGAAAACGGAATGGCATATAACTCATACCTCATTTTAGATGAAAAACCGGCTGTACTGGATACGGTAGATGCAAGGTTCGCAAGTCAGTGGCTTTCAAATATAAAAGAGGCTCTCGGCGGCAAAGCGCCTGCCTATCTTGTGATACATCATATGGAGCCTGACCATTCGGCAAATATTACTGAATTTATGCAGACATACCCTGAGGCTGTTATTGTTGCAAGCACAAAGGCTTTTTCAATGATGAAGCAGTTTTATCAGGATAATTTTGATGGCAGAAGAATTGAGGTAAAAGATGGCGATACTCTAAAACTCGGTAAACATACGCTGAGTTTTATCGGTGCGCCAATGGTGCATTGGCCTGAAGTGCTAATGTCATATGATAGCTGTGATAAGGTGTTATTTTCAGCAGATGGGTTTGGTAAATTCGGTGCTCTTGACGCTGATGAGGACTGGGCTTGCGAAGCAAGACGGTATTATTTCGGGATTGTGGGCAAGTATGGCGCGCAGGTACAGCAGGTTTTGAAAAAGGCGGCAAATATTGAAATTTCGGTAATCTGTCCTTTGCACGGTCCTGTTTTGAGCGAAAATCTGGAGTATTATCTGAATCTTTATGATATATGGTCATCTTACCGCGCTGAATCTGAAGGGGTAATGATTGCATATACGTCGGTTTACGGCAATACAAAAAAAGCAGTCGAGATGCTGAAAAGTCTATTGGATGAAAAGGGCATAAAAACAGTAATATGCGACCTTGCCCGCAGCGATATGGCAGAAGCGGTTGAGGATGCGTTCAGATACAGTAGTTTGGTTCTTGCTACGACTACATATAATGCTGATATTTTCCCGTTTATGCGTGAATTTATACACCATCTGACCGAACGTAATTTCCAGAACAGGAAGATTGCGATGATTGAAAACGGTTCCTGGGCTGCAACTGCCGC
>CALXUL010000321.1 GCA_944391635.1 uncultured Clostridia bacterium
GTGCAATCCATTGCGGAGTCGGAGCGGTAAATGAGTCGGACGTAATGCTTGCAAATGCATCAAATGCTATTATAGTTGGATTTAATGTACGTCCTGATGCGGGAGCCTCAGCGGCTGCTGAGCGACAGGAAGTAGATATACGTCTTTACAGAGTTATCTATCAGGCTATAGAGGAAATAGAAGCGGCAATGAAGGGAATGCTTGACCCTGAATTTAAAGAAGTATTGTTAGGGCATGCTGAGGTGCGCCAGACCTTCAAGGTATCAGGCGTTGGAACAATTGCCGGTGCGTATGTAACAGATGGAAAAATAGCAAGGAATGCAGAAGTGCGTGTGGTAAGAAATGGTATCGTGGTATATGAAGGTCAGATAGAAAGCTTGAAGCGTTTTAAAGATGATGCTAAGGAAGTAAGCGAGAACTTTGAGTGCGGTATAGGTATAGAAAACTTTAACGATATTAAGGAAGGCGATGTAATCGAATGCTTCCAGATGCAGGAGATAGAACGCACTTGATATGCCGGAGGTAGAAATGGCTAAGGACAGAATAAATAAAATAAACGAGGAAGTGCATCGTGAAATTGCGGGAATAATACGCGAGCTTAAGGATTCGCGTATTCCGCTGATGACAAGTGTTGTTGCGGTTTCGGTGACAAATGACCTGTCATATGCTAAGGTGTATGTTAGCGTTATGGGTGATGAAACAGTGCAAAAGCGCGCATTGGAGGGTTTAAAATCCGCTGCGGGATATGTAAGACGAGAGCTTGGCAGAAAGGTTGAACTTAGGCATACGCCGGAAATAATCTTTGAGCTTGACCATTCTATTGAACATGGTGCGCATATAAATACGATTATTAAGAATCTGTGATAGAATTATGGAAAAAATTATTAAAGCAATTAAAAAAGCACAGCACATAGTTATATTGGGGCATATAAGCGAAGATGCCGACTCGGTCGGCAGCGCCCTTGCTATGCGCGCTGTTTTAGAGAATATGGGTAAAGATGCTGTAGCATATTTAAGCGCGCCGCCAGAAAAACGCCTGGCTTTTCTTGCGGAAGATATGCCGGTTTTCGAATCGGACGATACGGAATATGATTTGTGCATCTGTGTTGACTGCGGTGACTTGGGCAGACTGGGTAAACGTCAGGCTGTTTTTGACAGCGCAAAGACTACGGTATCTATTGATCATCATATTACAAATACAAATTTTGCACAGATAAACCTTGTTGTGCCGGACGCGTGTGCGACAGGAGAGATACTGTATGATTTGTTTTCAAAAATGTGCGGAAAGATTGACAAAAAGACGGCAAGTTATCTGTTTGCTGCAATAGCCTCCGATACAGGAAGCTTTAAATATTCAAATGTTACGCCAAAGACCTTTATGACTGCGGCAAAACTCATTGAATACGGAATTGATAATGCGTATATTTCAAGAAAATTGTTTGATACTGAACAGGAATCGGTAATGCGGTTTAAGGGGTATCTAATGGGGAATGTACGTACTGAGTATAACGGGCAGGTTTCTGTTGTTGCAGTCAGAAGCGGCGAGTTTGAAAAATTCGGTATAGAGGAAAAGGACTGCTCGGATATAGTTAATATAGCAAGGCAGGTATCAACTGCCAAGATAGCTGTATCCCTTCGTCAGACGAATGGTAAAATAAAAATATCATTCCGTTCGGACGGTGACTATGACGTCGGAGCAGTTGCCGGCAAATTCGGCGGAGGCGGACATAAAGCCGCAAGCGGTGCAACAGTTGAGGACAGTGATTTTGATAAAGTCTATAATGATGTAATTAAACGTTGCGGAGAGCTTTTAAATGATAGAGTATGATAAAGATGCTATAGTTTATCCATATATAACGGAGTTTTTGCGCTCAGGGATAAAAAAGACAGATGATTGTTTGCTTAGGGAAATAGAAAAGCAGGCAAGGGAAGAAGATATTCCGATTATACAGCCGGAATCTGCAAGGCTTCTTTCGGTATTGTGTGAACTTAAAAAGCCAAAACGGATACTTGAGGTAGGCTGTGCAGTGGGGTATTCTGCGCTTCTGATGTCGGAAAAGCTGGCAGAGGGCGGCAGCATACTTACACTTGAACTTGATGAAGGTATGGCGAAAAGGGCAAGGGAGAATATAGCCCGTGCAGGTAAGAGCGAAGTAATAACAGTGCGCTGCTGTGATGCGGTGGAAGTTATATCCACAATTACTGGCAGGTATGATTTGATTTTTCTTGATGGACCAAAGGCGCACTATATACATATGCTAAATGATTGCATAAGGCTACTCAATAAAGGTGGACTGCTTATAGCTGATAATGTTTTGTATAAGGGAATGACGGCAGACGAAGAACATGTTGTGCGAAGAAAAATAACAATTGTAAAACGTTTGCGTCATTTTATAGCAGCGCAAATTGCTCGAAATGAACTGGAAACGGTGGTATTGCCGCTTGGTGATGGTATGACGGTGGCAGTGAAAAAATAGGAGGCAGTGCGGATGATAGCCGCCTGCTTTTTGTAATGGAGGAAAATTTATGAACAAACCTGAACTGCTTGCGCCGGGCGGAAGCCTGGAGAAATTGAAAACTGCGATAGATTACGGCGCAGATGCGGTGTATATAGTCGGAGAGGCTTTTGGGCTTCGTGCCGCAGCTGAAAATTTCAGTATAGAGCAGATGAGCGAGGGAATAAAATATGCGCACGAGCGTGGAAAAAAGGTATACTTAACAGCAAATATAATACCGCATAATGATGATATGGATAAATTTGGAGCATTTGTGGAAGAAATACGACCGCTTGGATTTGACGCGGTATTGGTTGCTGATTTAGGTATGTTTTCGGTGCTTAGAAAAAAGGCTCCAGAAATTCCTCTGCATATAAGTACACAAGCAAATAATGTTAATTATGAGAGTGCAAAGATGTGGTATGAGCTTGGCGCGAAAAGAGTTGTGCTTGCGCGTGAGATGAGTTTGGAAGAAATAAAAAGGATTCGTGAAGAAACGCCGAATGAACTTGAGCTTGAGGCATTTGTGCATGGGGCAATGTGTATTTCTTATTCCGGCAGATGCCTGCTGTCAAATTATATGACTGCACGAGATGCAAACCATGGTGAATGTGCGCATCCCTGCAGATGGAATTATTCTCTTGTAGAACAGACAAGACCTGGTGAATACATGCCGGTGTTTGAAAATGAAAGAGGGACATTTATTTTTAACTCTAAAGATTTATGTATGATTGAACATATTCCTGAGATTGTGGATTCAGGCATAACAAGCCTTAAAATAGAAGGAAGAGTGAAAACTGCATATTATCTTGCGACAGTCATTAAGGCGTATAGGGAAGAGATAGACCGGTATATTAGTGACCCGGGCGGTTATAAGTTTGATGAAAGACAGATGCAGGAACTCTGTAAGGTAAGCCATAGACCTTATTATACTGGATTTTACTTTGGACGTCCTGATTCAAAGGCGCAGGTATATACAGATAGCTCATATATAAGAGAATATGATTTAATAGGTATAGTAATTGGATATGATGAAGAAAAGAAAGTTGCGTATATTACCCAGCGTAACCGTTTCTTTGAAGGCGATGAGATAGAAATACTGCAGCCGGGAGAGGAGTATTTCACGCAGAAGGTAGAAAATCTTGAAGATGAAAATGGAAATCACGTTGAGGTGGCAAATCATGCAGAAATGATTTTGCGGCTTGAGGTTAAAAAAACGGTATGTAAAGGTGCAATGCTTAGAAAAAAACGTGATGTGAGTATATAAAAAAGAAGTATATATAGAAAAAAACCATAAAAACAATGAATAAATAAAGCAAAAAAGGGTAAAAATAACCAATAGGAAAAAAAGAGTAAAAAAAAAGCGAAAAAAGTGTTGACAAGAGAGAA
>CALXUL010000322.1 GCA_944391635.1 uncultured Clostridia bacterium
AAAGAAAAAACAATTTCCCTCTTGAATGAATAATACCGTACAACTACCGTACAAAAGACATCTTGATTTTATTACCGTATAAAACAAAAACCCCACAAACCGCATGGCTGTGGGGTTTTATTGGTGAGCCATCGGAGATTCGAACTCCGGACAACTTGATTAAAAGTCTAACAAGGTATTCTTTATTTAAAATTATCCCATACCAAATAACGTTATATATTGTGCAAAAACACCGTATACCGAAGCCATTTATTAGAATCTCTAATAAAAACACAAGGCAATATCGGTGGTTTTAAAATGACAATTCGCATACCCATTTGTTAGAAAAATATTAGAAAATTATTTTAGACAGTCCGTCACATTTTTTAATTAGTCATATCTTTCGATTTCTTTAAAGGCACGTTATATATGTTTTGCCGACTTCACGGCAGCAAGTTAATAAAAATCCCTCCAAGTACACTTCTGTTTTGGAATATGCACTGTCTTCCGTTTGAGGTGTAATACCAGTCTGTGAACGGAACGCGGTCGCAAGTTTCGTTTAACATTCTATAAACGCTTTTTATAACCATATCAAAATATTCTTTGTCATCAGTCATTACCGTCGTCCAAACAAGCCAGTCAAGTTTAGTATACATTTCTCTTGAGTCAAGAGGTATACCATATTGCAACGCCTTTGATTGATAAAGCTTTATCTCGTTTTGGAATATTTCTTCGTCAAACAAATTTAAGTCCAAAAGTTTATCCCAAACTATATTGTATTTAAGACTCCATGTATGTTCGGTTCCAAACGCAAGCAAAGAGCCTTCTTCGTTTGCGGCTTCGCTCATCCAGCGTTTTGCCATATCACTTGCAGTCTTCATATAGGAATCCTCTCCAAACAGCTTGGCATACGCCCCAATCGCTGTAATGGCTTTCAGACTAAGATTACAGTTACCGCTGAGGTGTCCTGCAAAATCGTCGGTGCAAAGTTGATTCTTAGGATTATACCCATTTTCGCAGAGATAATTCACCCATGTAGCAAGAAGCTGCCTATGTTGATTTGCAAAGTCTGCAGAGCCAGAATATTTCGCATGCGCTGCTATGCAGAGAAGCATATTGCCACACTCCTCAACAGGCATATGAAACAAAATCTTACCATCGCCATATACTTGCCCGTTGGCAATAGGATAATAGCCGACGTCATGCGGGGCAAAGTCATATTTCCATTCATCGCTCTGCGCATATTTCAAAATAGGACGCAGCATTGCGGGAACCAGCTCCGGATTGTATTTCAAAAACAGCGGTATGGACGGGTAGGTAACATCAAGCGTCGCAATACATCCGTTTGAAGAACACTCCTTTGACATAAATAACAGTTCCCCGTTCATATCACGTGCCAGCTTATGCGCTGCAATAACCTGTCTGTATGCAAGGGATGTAATTTTCTCATACTCCGGGCTAAATTTTGCAGTATCCGCCATAAGCCTTGCGTCAAATTCATCCGCAAGCTGTTTTATCTGCCTATATTCCTCCACAGCTGACGTAAGCATCTCATTAAAGCCGGCAAAATATCCCTTATAATACTCATCCAATTTATCGCCAAAGTATTCAATAGATTTTACCTCATCATATGCAAGCGTGATTACTCCGCTTCTTTCTTGCTTTTTGACAAGCAGATAGGGACATTCGCCGAAAGCGTTATATACCTTGCCTATATCAAGCTCATGATAATGAAACTCATCTTTTGTATTGCTGTCGATACCCGCAATTTCTGCAGGTATCGCACTCGTATCTGCAATATGCAGATACCCCCACTCAATACAAACCCGATCGCCGCTACGACTGAGAACATTCTGCACAACGTTTCCGCAATATACCGAATTGGCGGTTTTACCGAAAACCACATTCTGTTTCCAATCATTCACACAGCACTGCGACGAAATGGCAAACAAAAATTCCGTTTTATGCTCCGCTCCGTCAAGAACTTCTACATTGTAATCTATATAGGAGACAGGACGGGAAAGGATGTCAAGCCTGTCTAAAATCAGCGGCGTCATAAAGTTAAGCGTAACACGCACTATATCATTTTCAAAAATATAAATCGTATTCAGCGGCGTTACTGTAACGCTCTTTTGCTCCAAAGCCCCGCATCTGTTTCTTCGCAGCGAATAGTCTCCGCATTCAACTCCCATAAGCCGATAATAACGACCGTCAACAATCACACCCGCAAGCATTGGATTGAGTTTGCCGCTCCAATGCCTTGTGTAATCATCATATAAGTTATCATTAAACGACCATATGGAAAAATATGGGTCAACGGTTATCAGCGGTGCTGCCACCGGTCTGAATTTATGATTTATAAAAAACTTCACCTTTCATTTGTTCTACTCTGCTGAACGCGGAATAACGCTCAAATTCGCCGTTTAACATTTGCCGATAAGGCGTATCACCCTTGCCTGCAAGCGCTGTTTTCTCATCAGTATACGTTATATAAAATGCCCGTTCCTTCTCGCGGTTTAACGAGAGCAGGTTAGGATTTTATAGTAATTCATTTAAATTTTTCATAAATTGCCCCTTTATAATATTATCTCTTATTCCATTTTCTAAAAGCCGAAAAACAACACAAAAAACCTGTCAATGCAATTACCGCCCATAAAAGAAGCGTAAAATCCCAGCCATACTTCTCAGATACCACTGCAAACCCGTACATGGATATGGCCGCGCCCACATAGGTACAGGAGTTGACAAGTCCCGTCACCAATGAAAATCTGCCATACTTTTCAAACCGCACAGGCACAAAGCATATCAGCAGAAAATTCACCGAATACGCGCACGCCGATGTAAAAGCCAGAAGCAACACCGACATTACTATATTTTCCCTGAACAACAGCAACAGTACAATAGAAGCCATCGCCGCCAAAAATACAATTCCCGCCAGCTTCAATTCATCATTGCACAGACGCGTCTTTATTTTTAGTATCACATAAGACGAAATTATGCTGAATATGGGCAAAATTACTGTTGTTAAAATGGATATTTCATTGCTGAGCGAAAATACATCTGATAAATACGCCGGCATCCACGTAGTAATTCCATCCCGAAGAAATCCCTGCATCACTACCGCGACCATAATGATGATAAGTCCCGATGACAGCAGCAATGCTTTGAGTGAACCCGGTTGCCCGCCACCCTTGTTCTCTGTCGTTTTGCGCTCGTTCTGCGCCGTTATCACACCATAATTCTTTTTGATATTCCTTGCATAAATCTGCCAAACCACGAAAAAAACCACTGCACACAAAAAGGAAAAGCCGAACACAAATTTCCAGCCCGAAACCGAAATAATTGCCGGCGCCACAATATACATAAGCAGCGTTGCCGCGTGAGAACCTATTGTAATCAGCAGACAGGCTTTTGAATAGTTTTCCTCCGCAAGATAATGTGCTGTTATCTTCATCAGCGGCGGATAGATCAACGCCTGTGCAAAGCCGTTTACCGCCCAGAACACAATCATAAGCTGCGGTTTCGGGAAAAGCGGCAGTAAAACATTCATCAATGCGGACAAACCCAAACCACTCGAAATCATCTTAAAGGGATCGAATTTGTCGCCCAGCCATCCGCTGATAATCTGCCCAAACCCATATGTAACAAAGCTCGCCGTCAGAGGAAGCGCAAGCAGACTGCGCGATATATTCTCCGCCGATGACAGTTCAACCAAGATTGTGTTATAATTCACCCGCGTGATATAACTCATAAAGTATACCAGTGATGTAAAAACATACATCAGCGTAATTTGGCTTTTTGTAGTTATTTTTCCCATTTACTGCTCCTAACAATTATTTTCTTATACACTGTTTTTTTATCCTCAATATGGCTTATCACGAAACGCAATCTCACATTTTCCGTTCAAGCCATCTGACTCAAACACTACTATTTCATTCTTGCTATCAACTCTCCTTCACGTGATACGCAGGACTCGTATCCGCCGCCCGGAAATATAACAATCATCGGTCTTTTGCTTTGATTATCAACAATATCGTCTAATATATATGTTGTCATATACGAATTTTCTGAATTCTGTTTTCCTAAATATATTTTTTCATGTAACATAACTTTCTCCCTATTTCATTTGTTCATATCATCCAATCATACTTTCACCCTGTTGTTGCAACGAATATGGCATATCCGCCGTATACAACACTGTAGCTTCAAGCCTTATGTCTTGTGATGAAGCTCCGATATAAACATCATACCTCCCCGCTTCTGTTACATACCTGTGCAGTGATACATTATAATATCCTAAATCCGATATAGAAATGTCAATACTAATTTTTCTTTTTTCCGCTGATTTAAGCATTACCTTTTCAAATGCTCTTAATTCCTTAATGGGGCGTGAAATTATTGCAGACGGATTGCTTATATAAATCTGCACCGTTTCTGCTCCATCGCGCTTGCCTATATTTTTCAGATAAAATTCTATATGAAGTCTATCTTCTGTAATTTCAGCGCTGCATTCGGAATATTCAAATTCCGTATATGACAATCCATGCCCGAACGGATAACAAATTTCCTCAATGTGTTTATCATAATATCTATATCCGACATCAAGAGCTTCTCTGTACATCACCCTTGTTCCGTCCCCCATATCTATATCCGTTCTTAGTTTTTTCGGGAAGGTTTCGGCAAGCTTTCCCGACGGATTAACCTTGCCCGACAGCACATCAGCAACAGCTCCTCCCGCCGTTTCACCGCCAAGATACATTTGAATAATTGCATTCACCTTATTGCACCAATCACCTAAAATAAGCGCACCTCCTGATTGCAGAACAACGATTATGGGTTTCCCCGAATTACACGCTAAATTTATAAAAAATTCCTGGTTTGGATTGATTGCCGCACTGGTTCTGTCAAACATTTCCGTGTCTTCAGACTCCATC
>CALXUL010000323.1 GCA_944391635.1 uncultured Clostridia bacterium
CTCCGTTGCGTCTATATCTATCTGCTTTCCTATAAATATTTTTTCATTTTCAGTCTTCTTAAGACCTTCTTCGTCCATCAATAGTTCTTCAAATAATTTCTCCCCCGGACGCAAGCCCGAAAACTTAATATCTATATCAACATACGGTTCTTTTCCATGAAGACGTATAAGATTCTCTGCCAAAGATAATATTTTTACCGGCTCTCCCATATCCAGAACAAATATCTCCCCGCCTCTTGCCATTGTACCTGCCTGGAGTATCAGGGACACCGCCTCTGGAATTGTCATAAAATATCTTATAATATCCGGATGTGTTACAGTTATTGGACCTCCTTCTGAAATCTGACGCTCAAACAGCGGTATAACCGATCCGTTTGATCCAAGTACATTTCCAAAACGCACTGCCACAAATTCAGTATTAGACTTCTGCTGTGCAAAATATTGAACAATCATTTCGCAGCAGCGTTTTGTAGCTCCCATAACATTAGTAGGATTGACAGCTTTATCAGTGGAAACCAAAACAAACTTGCGGGCATTATATTTTTTTGCAAGCTCTGCACAGTTATAGGTTCCTGCAACGTTGTTCTTTACAGCTTCCTCTGGATCATACTCCATAAGCGGAACATGCTTATGCGCAGCAGCATGGAATACAAGTTCCGGTTTTGTTTGCGCAAAAACCTTTTCAAGCTTATCATAATCACGCACCGATGCAATATGCACCTCAACATCCAAATCATCACCGTATTTTATTGCAAGTTCCTGTTGTATATCATAAGCATTATTTTCATATATTTCTATAATAACCAGCTTTAAAGGCTGATATGATGCAATCTGTCTGCAAAGTTCAGATCCGATAGATCCTCCGCCTCCGGTAACCATACAAACGCTGCCTTTTATAAGATTCCTGCTTTTTTCATTATCTAATTTTATTACTTCTCTTCCCAACAAATCCTCAACATTAATCTTACGTGCCTGTCCCAATAAATCAGTTTCAGAAACTAACTCATGCATATAGGGAAGATTTTTCACCTCACATACTGTTTCCGAGCAGACAGTAAGAATTCGTTTTTTGCTTTCTACCTCAACCGACGGCAGTGCGACCACAATTGTTGATATATTAAGATTATTTACTAACGTAGGAATATCCTTTATTCTCCCTACTACTGGCACGCCCTTCAAAACACACCCCAATTTTGACGCATCATCATCAACCAATGCCACCGGTTCATAAGGACAACTCTCTACCGTTTTCATCTCAACTATAATTCTGTTTCCGGCATCTCCCGCTCCGACTATTAATGTACGTTTTCTGTCAGATTTTATCCTTCTTAAATTAATGTACCTATAAAGAAATGTATAACACATCCTTAAGGTTATAATTCCCACTGTTGACAACAATACCGTCAGGACCATAATTATACTTGACTGTACCATCTTTGAAATCTCAACAATTGCAACATATAATATTGTCCCGCCGCACATTCCCACAACGCAGCTAAGGAAATCGCTTACTGATGCATACCTCCAGATATTTTTATAAACTTTTGCGCACACAAGCCCAGCCATGCAGCAAAGAATCAGTACAATTACGCCGCCGTACAATATACGCATCGACAAGTCGAATCCAAATATTACATTGCTTATAAAAAATGCGACTAATGACGCAATCATCATTGTCATAAAATCAATACAAAATAAAAGCAATCTGCGTCTATTGATCAATATAGAAAAATTCATTAAAAAGCTTACCCCCAAAAATCAAATTGGAAAAGCTGCCATTAAATACGTTCCGCTGTAACTACACGAAGTTTTTTTTCACTTTTTGGAGCGCATTTGATAAATAACCCGCACAGAAATCTGCTTACCTTATTATTTGCAAACACGAACGGATAAGCAACAACAGATACCACTACACCCCAAAATAAATCTATTATCGAATGTTGCTTTATAAAAACTGTCGATAAACATATTAACACATTTACAACAACGTATGAAACTTTTATGACAGGATTTTTAAGTTTTTGGCAATGTAGTGCCGAAAAACATACAGCAAACGAACCGATAACATGCAGTGACGGACAAACATTGGTATTTGTGTCAAAATTATACAGCCCTGCTATTATCTTAGAGAATATTGAATCATTTACAATCTCAGGTCTTAAATTCTGACTTGTCGGATATACCATATAGACAATCAGCGTTATGCTGTATGTAATTATCACGTACCACATGTATTTTACAAAAGTACTTTTATCTCTAAAAAAGAAATAAGCCATACTGCCTATTATATATATAAACCAAAAGAAATAAGGTATTAAAAACCATTCACAAAACGGAATAAGCGCATCAATCCAAGAGGCTACCGGATGATAGTCTCTCCAATGCATTGCTTCCATACTCCAAAAAACCAGCCCAAACAAAAGCCAGTACAGCAACAAAAATATATGCCGATTCTGCGGCAAAGTAAGTTTTTTTAATGAAAATCGTTTAATTTCTTTCAATTGTTTATCCTTTCCTTCACTCTATACCTTATATATTATACTCCTTTTTATCTATTTCGTCAATCTTTGTTTCTCAAAATTCTGTTTTTTAGTGTAAATAAACAAATATAAATATACCGTGCTACTTTTTAACATTAGCACGGCATACTTTCACTTTTATTATTCTCCCTTAAAATCAACAGGACGCGTATCGTTTTTTTCAAAATAATACAAAATTGCCTCAACAATTCTTTCAGAGGCATTACCATCTCCGTAAGGATTTGCGGCATGTGCCATTTTATTATACTCATCCTTATTATCAAGCAGTTGTTTTGTCATATTGATAATTGTATCTTTATCAACGCCTGCAAGCCTTACTGTGCCTGCTTCCACTGCCTCCGGACGCTCTGTTTCTCGTCTTAGTACAAGTACTGGTTTTGCAAGCGCGGGTGCTTCCTCCTGTATTCCGCCCGAATCGGTCATTACCATATAACTTTTACTTATTGCATTATGCAGCTCACTTACATCCACAGGATCTATAAGGTGAATCCTATCGGTATTTCCTAAAACAGAAAACACCGTATCTCTTACAGCCGGATTTAAATGTACCGGATATACTACCTCAACGTCGGAATATTCCTCAACAATTTCCTTTATTGCACAGCATATATTCTCCAAAGGCTTGCCCAAATTCTCTCGTCTATGAGCTGTCACAAGAATTACGCGTCTATTACTGAAGTCTATCTCATTTAATGCTTCGGTGGTAAAATTATATTCCTCTTTAACCGTTGTCTTAAGAGCATCAATTACAGTGTTGCCAGTAACAAAAATTTTATCAGCAGAAATATTTTCCGCAAGTAGGTTCAATTTATTTTTCTGAGTAGGCGAAAAATGAAGCCCTGCAATCCTGCCCGTCAGCTGACGATTCATCTCCTCAGGATACGGAGAGTATATATCATATGTACGAAGTCCAGCCTCTACGTGCCCTACCATAACCTTATTATAGAATCCTGCCAATGCGCCAACAAATGATGTAGTCGTGTCACCGTGAACAAGGACTATGTCGGGTTTTGCCTCCATAATAACCTCGTTTAACCCCTCAAGTACACGTGTAGTTATTCCTACAAGCGTCTGACGGGTTTTCATAATATCAAGGTCATAATCCGGCTTTATTCCGAATATCTCAAGCACCTGGTCAAGCATTTGTCTATGCTGCGCTGTTACGCATACTATTGATTCTATCTCCTCAGGGTGTTTTTCCAGTTCCAAAACAAGCGGAGCCATTTTTATTGCCTCCGGTCTTGTTCCGAAAACAGTCATAACCTTAATTTTCTCCATCTTTCTTCTCCTCATCTATACTTTTTTTGCCCATACGCCTTGTTTTTCCAACAGTTGTTTCTATAACTATGAAAACAAGCACCATTATCAAAAGTACCAATGCCATAACCGTACCCTTTTCTGCAAGAAGTACAGCTGTTATCCCCAGTATTCCACTTATTGCATAAAGTATAAACACCGTCTGTTTCTGGGAAAATCCCATATCAATAAGTCTATGATGTAAATGCCCGCGGTCTGCTGTCATCGGACTTTGACCCTTTAGTATTCGTCTTAGCATTGCAAACATCGCATCAAACAGCGGAAGTCCCAATATCAGAAGCGGAACAGCAAACGAAATTATCGCATAACTTTTAAATACGCCCTGAATTGACAATGTTGCCAGTATAAAACCTAAAAATGTAGATCCTGTATCGCCCATAAATATATTTGCCGGATTAAAATTAAACGGAAAAAATCCAAAACATGCTCCCATAAGCGCTATGCCAACAACCGCAACCGAATACTCGCCGGCGCGTGTTGCTATAAACACAAGACTTACCGACATTATTGCCGATACTCCTGCTGCAAGACCGTCGAGTCCGTCTATGAAGTTTACCGCGTTTGTAATAAACACTATCCAAAGCACCGAAAGCAAACCCGACATCCACCAGGGAAATACTATATACGGACTGTCAGAAAAGAGGTTAGGATTTGTCATTACCTCAATTCTGTAATCCCCGCCTATTACTACAATTAATGCAGCTACTATCTGAATCAAAAACTTAAATTTTGCATCTAAGTTTTTGCAATCGTCAACAACGCCCATTATCGCAATAATTCCTGCACCTATCATCACAGCCGCCAATCCACGTGTTGGAGGCCCAAAACAAAGCACAGACGCCATAAACCCGAAAATTATCGCCAAACCTCCGCACCTCGGAATAGGTCGTTTATGCATCCTCCGCCCATCACGCGGCACGTCTACCGCACCTATTAAATACGCTACACGTTTTGCAAGCGGCGTTGTCGCAAGACTTAGTATAAACGCTATCACAAATGCGAAAACCAAACACCAAATTTCTTTTGTAGACATATCTTTTCCCTTTCAATTACACTCAAATAACAAATCCCACTTTTTTGTATACTTTTCTGAGTGTCCTGTTTGAGATAGCACGCGCAGCAAGCGCGCCTCTTTCACAAATTTCCATCAGCTGCGCTTTATCGGATATTATCCTGTCATATTCGCTTCGTATCGGTCTGATACACTCTACTACTGCTTCTGCAACATCCGCTTTAAATTCACCATAGCCTTTACCGCTGTAATCAGATACTATATCCTCAACTTTTTTACCTGTCACGGCTGACATGAT
>CALXUL010000324.1 GCA_944391635.1 uncultured Clostridia bacterium
AAATGCAATTCTTGCCGCCCCATATCTAATGAAATTTCGTTTATTTACACGAAAAATTTTTCGATTTATATATCTTACAGGCGGGTTTTCATCTAAATTAAAAATAATAACATCTGCATCACTTAACTTTTTAAAATACTTTTTTACCTTCTCCTCATAATCATCATAAAATACTATATCATCGTCAGCAATAATACAAATATCGGCTATTGATCTTAATATAACATTATTTCTGTTTAAGCCAACGCCACGTTCGTTAAAAGATAACCATATAACATTATGTTCATGATATTGAAAGTTTTCGATTTGATTTTTGCAACATTGATTACCAACAACCACATCTGATTGAATATTCATTTTATCAAGCAAGCTATGATCTTTTTGATTCATAGTCGCTACTAAAACTTCTACTTTCATATCAATATCTCTATCATCAAAAATATAATGATTAATCTCTGAAAAAAATATCTCTCGAATATACTTTTTCTTTGACATCCATTATTTCTTCAGTCACTCGATTTGCTATAATCACTGATGCCATAGATTTAAATTCTGACAAATTAGGAATAACGTCCGCTGTATAAATTTTGGAATCTTTTAGACTGGGTTCATATACTATAATAGAAATTCCTTTTTCTTCAAGCCGTTTCATAATTCCCAACGCAGAACTTTGCCTAAAATTGTCACTTCCGGATTTCATTGTTAAACGATAAATCCCTATTATTACATCCTTTTTATAAGGATAATCCGCAAGTTCTAATACTCGCTCTACTATAAAATCTTTTCGAGTTCTATTTGATTCAACAATTGCTCGAATTAAGTTTTCCGGAACATCTTTAAAATTTGCTAATAATTGCTTTGTATCTTTTGGCAAACAATATCCACCATATCCAAAAGATGGGTTATTATAAAAATCACCTATTCGAGGATCTAAGCACACTCCTTTAATGATTGAAGAAGTATTAAGTCCACGCACTTCGGAATAAGTATCCAATTCATTAAAATATGCCACACGCAAAGCTAAATACGTATTTGCAAATAATTTTACCGCTTCTGCTTCTGTGGAATTCATTAACAACTTGGGGGTATCTTTTTTTATTGCCCCCTCAATTAAGCAATTAACAAATTCATTGGCTTTATTAGTCAAAAAACTATCATTTAAATCAGTGCCGACAATAATCCTCGATGGATAAAGATTATCATAAAGAGCTTTCCCTTCTCTTAAAAATTCCGGAGAAAAAATAATATTCTTAAAATGTTTTTTCGAAATCAAATCTTTTGTATAACCAACCGGAACCGTCGATTTAATTATAATGACAGCTTTAGAATTTACCTTAATAACGGAATCAACAACATTCTCTACAGATGAAGTATCAAAATAATCTTTATCCGGATCATAATTAGTTGGAGTAGCAATAATCACAAAATCTGAATTTATATAAGCCGTTTCTGCATCTGTCGTTGCAATTAAATTAAGTTTCTTGTTAACCAAATACGATTCAATTTCTTTATCCCTAATTGGCGAAATTTTGTTATTTAGTAAATCAACTTTTTCCTTAACCACATCAACCGCCGCAACATCATGATGTTGCGACAATAACACAGATAAAGACAACCCGACATAACCTATTCCAACTACTGTAAATTTCATTTATTTATCTACCTTTTTAACATATTTTAACTTCTTGAACACACCAAAAAAAAGATTCCTTAAAGTACAAAATAATGCATGAATGCAACTCATGTTTTCACTATTTCTAAATAAGTAGTAATGATATTTTATTAAACTGAACTTGCTTTGATGAGATATTGATCCCACCCTTTTACGATAAAATGCTAACTTTTCGTTTAAATAATAACATGTCGCTTTTTTACAAACTTTAAGCCAAATGGCATAATCATTCCTTTTTTTTATGTTGTCATTTATTTGTACTATACCTATAATTTCACTATCATAAATTACGGTCAAACAACCTAAATAACAGTAACGAAACATCTTTTTTGGGGTAACTTTTTTGGGCCCGGAGACTTCAGTGTTTAATGAATTAGAATATTGATCAATCTGACCGTATTTTGTAAAACTAAAATGATAATCGTTTTCTTTCATAAAAGTAATTTGCTTTTCTAATTTTTCTGGTACCCATAAATCATCGCTATCCAAAAAAGCAATCCACTTTCCTTTCGCTTCACGCAAAGCCAAGTTTCTCGAATAAGCAGCACCTTTGTTTGTTTCATTTACATATACTTTTATTCGATTGTCGTTTTGCTCAAATCTTTTTAATATTACTAACGAATTATCACTTGAACAATCGTCAACTATTAAAAGTTCCCAGTTTTGATATGTCTGATTAAGTACACTGTTAACGGTTTCTTCAATATATTTTTCACAATTATAATTCGGCATTATTATTGACACGAGATCATTCGCCATTTTATTTTTCTCCATACTTTTTTCCAAGCATCGCAAATACGGTCATCAACATAATTTTTATATCTCGCCAAAAACCGTACTTTTGCAAACTTTGAAGATTATATTTCATTTTTTGCGGCAAAATTTCTTCAATGTAGATTTTATCACTGTCTTCGGCACTGTTTAAAATCTCTGCTTCATCTTTGAAGTAAATACTTGCTTCGCTTGTAATTCCTGCAGGTAATAATAAAGTTGCAAGCATTTCGCTAGTGTATGCCGAAACGTACTTCGGGACTTCCGGTCTCGTACCCACAAAGGTCATATTTCCTTGTAATACATCAATTAACTGACTAAATTCATCAAGTCGGCATTTTCTGATAAATTTACCAACTTTCGTAACCCTTGCATCGTTATTTACAGTAACCAAGGATCCCTTGTCAGCATCTTGTACCATTGATCTGAATTTATGTATTTTGAATTGTTTTCCGTACT
>CALXUL010000325.1 GCA_944391635.1 uncultured Clostridia bacterium
AACATATGAAAAGGTTAAAAGCTATCTTATTATCATTGGCAATGCTCGCGGCATTGGTTCCGGCATCTCCGGTATTTGCGGCAGACAGTTCGGATTTTAAACCTGATGAAAACTATGAGTTTGTAGATACGGCGTACAGCCCGGAGCTGGGGTATGTGGTTTCGGCAAAGGATTACACAAAGGATGCTACCGGTCTTTCGCTCCCGACAAAAATCTACAACTCAAAAGACGGAATTAATTGGAATCTGGTGCATACCGATTCCGATGCGTATAATAATGCAAACAAATATTCCCGCCAGCAGCTTGTATGGTGGGAGGATGCAGGCGTATTTGCTATGTCAAACGGCATTACAATAAAGACTACTTCCAACCTTTCGACATGGGCTTCACAAAGCGGCGCGTCAAGGGGTAACGCAATGATTGATGCAAACGGCGATGAGCTTCTGGTAACCGGCGGAAGAGCTACAAAGCTTGTTGATACGAAAAATTACACAGAAACTGTTGATTATCATATATATGACCCTGCAAACAAAAACACTACAGCTTTGGCAGTAGGTATTTCGCCGGAGAATGAGCAGGGCAAAAGAACCTATCTTGCAGTTACTAACTCAGGACACTGGGTATATACAGATGATATGGCTAGCGGTTCAAACGCAGACTTTACAAATGTTAAAAAGGTAACTGTTAATGCGTTTAGTTCATCTTTCCCGGTTGATGTAAAATATATCGACGCTATCGGCGGCTGGGCAGTTGTAAATAACAGCAACAGACTTTATCTTATCACTACCGCAGCCGAAGAGTCCAACTTCGTTTTAAACGGTGTCGGTGAAGATGAAAAAATTTCTGCAATAGGCACTGATGCAAACACAATCGTTATCGGCACAGATAAAGGTAAAATGTATTATGCTGACCTGTCACAAGGTCTCAATGCAGAAACCGTATGGACTTTAGTTTCAGGCTCAGGCATGACAGATGAGGTAAGAAGTATTACCGAAACAGGAAACGGTTCATATTTTGCAGCAACAAAGACAGGCATATTCAGCATTACCTCCCAAAACGGCGAGCTTAGCTATGACGTATTCAGCGACACTGTGCCGACTTTGGAAATACAAAAGCCGGTTGTAAACGGAACAGCAAACGCATTTGAAGGAACCTGGCTGCTTGGCGGCGTATACAGCGATGTACTTGATATGTACGCAGTATACGGAAACACTTTGAATCCGACAGACGGCGACTATGGCAGAGTATATACTTCAAAAGACGGTATTACCTGGAGTTTGGCACTTAAATCGCAGGTATGCTTTAACACCCAGTCAACCGACGCGGCTGTTTGGTGGGATAAGGCGATAGAAAATGAAGATGGCTCATACAGCGGTGCATTTGTTATATCCTGTGCTACCAACCAGAGCGGAGCAGGGAAAGTAAGCAAAGCCGCCTGGTATTCAAAAGACGGTGCAGAGTGGTTCTATACCCAAGCCTTTGAGCTTTGCTCGGACGGTGATATAATAGTACACGGCGATTATCTTTATACTTTGACCGACAGGACTGTTATAAACAAGGTAAGCGCTATGAAGCCGGACGGTACAGTAAATATTGAGAAAATTGCTTTTGTAAGAACAACAGACGGCGGATATGCTGAAAATGCATACGGAAGAAAACTTGCTGTAAGCGATGACGGCAATACATTTATAATTTCAGCAGATTACGGAAATACAATGAGCTGGCAGGTTCAAGAACAGAAAGCAACAAGCATGAATGACGGAAATCCGAACGGTAAGCTTATGGAAGTCGGCTATGACAGCGAACTTGGCTATTTTGTAGGTGTAACGTCATTTGAGCCGGCAATATACGGAATGTGGTATGAGAACCCGACAAATCCGACTGATTTAAGAAGACTTACATTAAGACCGGGCGGAACAGGTGGTCCTAAAATGATAAGCTTTGATAAAAATGACGGAGTATATGCATTTGGCTGTACTGATGGCAGCATTTATGTTACCGATGGAAGCGTTTTGAGTACAAATACTATCTTCACAACTGCACGTGCAGCAGAGGGCAAGACCGCAAATACAATTAGGGTACGTGATGTTGTAGCAGGTGCTGAGGGCAAGATGCTTGCGGTAGCAGGTCCGAACTCGCAGGGCGAAAGCGATGCACTCTTAATCGACCTTGAAACTAAGGTCTATGAGAAGGCAAACGACAACGTTGCCGTTACAGTAGGACCGTCAGACGTTTTGGACATAACAGTTCCTTAAAGTAAATGATTTGGAAATAGAACCGATAGGCTATACCTCACAGCCTACAGCTGACAGCCCTTACGGACAGTATAAGTGGGCAGTTGGAAATACATATAACGCATATGAGATATATATGCCTGACAAGAGTGTAACGCTTAAGAATGATTTTATAAAAGAAGTGAACGAGAAAGCGTCTGCATCAAAGCTTAAGGGCTTTACATTAAATACAGATAATATCAAAACAGAATTGGCACAGATAAATACTGTAATCGGTGAGTATAAGACAACACTTGATTCAGGTGCAGCTCCTGATCCCAAAGGATTGTATCAGGAATTTGTAGAGAAATTGAAAGTTGCGGGCGACGATAAGGTTATAGAGGAAATTAAAAATCAGATAGATGCGTGGCGTGCAGGAAACAGCAATCAATAAGGAGGAGAAATAATGGCAAAGGGAAAAAAGATTCTCGCTGCGGTTATTGCGATAGGTATGGGCTTACAGCTTTGCGCATCTGCAAAGGTAAAACCGGTTAAGTACCCGGATATGGAAAATCATTGGGCAAAATCCATTGTATATAAGCTTGATGAATACGGTGTTGTAAGCGGCAGCGATGACGGATGGTTTTATCCCGATGGTACGACAAGTGCGGCAAGTTTTATAAAAATGGTAGTAACCTCGCTTGGATATAATGAAGAGCTTGGAGATATTTACTGGGCAAGTAATTATATAAACCGTGCATTGGAATTAGGCTTGATTGAAGAGAATGACTTTGCAAATTATAATGCGGAGATAACCAGGGGTCAGATGGCAAAGATTATCTGCGCGGCGGTAAAGAATCCGGTTGCATATGATGAAGATTCAATTAAATCGGTGATTTATGATTATGCGGAGATCCCGGAGGAATATAAGGAATATGTAATGCAGGCGGTTGCTGAGAAGATAATTACCTGCTATGAGGATGGCTCATTCCAGCCCTGGCGTGCGCTTACCAGAGCAGAAGCTTGTACTGTAATAGTAAGGCTGATTGACAGAAACGGCGGAATCAGTGTTCCGAGTACAGGTGAGCCTGGAAATAACCAGACTGATGTATCCTCAAATGCAAGCTTCTATGTTGCAACAAACGGAAGTGATTCAAATGACGGAAGTATAAATGCACCTTTTGCTACCATTGCTGCTGCAAAAAATGCGGTTAGAGCAATGAATGAGGCAGGGGTTCTGCCGGAAGGCGGTGTAACAGTATACTTAAGAGCGGGTACGCATTATATTTATGACGGAATGGTATTTGATGAGCTTGACTCAGGAAAAGAAGGCAGCAATATAACCTATACTGCTTATCCTGGTGAAGCTGTTACCATATCGGGTGAAGTACCGCTTGAGGCGTCATGGTTTACTGCGGCTGACAGCGATGCAAAGGATAAACTTATTGACCAGAGTGCAGCCGATAAACTTTTGATGGTTAATCTGAAAGACCATGATATAACCGAATATGGTGAAATGAACACCCGTGGTTATCACTATTTTAACAAGGGTAGATATGCAGCAGCCGAACTTATTGTAAACGGTGAGAATCAGACACTTGCAAGATATCCGAACACAGGGACAATATCCATACCTTCTGCAAATGTTGACTCGGATAATTATGCGTTTACATATACCGATGACCGTGTAAGCAAGTGGAAGGATGCAACTGATGCGTATATTGTAGGCTCAACGTCAATAAACTATGAAAACAATTCTTTTCCGATAGAAAAGATTGACACAGCACAGAAAAAGTTGTATATTGAAGAAGGACGAATGGGCACATACTATACTAACGGTTGGTTCTACGGCGAAAATATGCTCGAGGAGATAGACCAGGAGGGCGAATATTACATAGACCGTGATGAAGGAATACTTTATTACTATGCACCGTCTGACTTTAAGACGGGTAATTATACAATTGGTCTGTCAACACTTGCTAAGCCGGTATTCGATTTAAATGGTGCGCATAATATTGTTATCAGCAATATGACGATTGAAGGCGGAAGAGGTTATGCGATAATTGGAACCTCAGCCGGATACCAGATACCGTCATATACACAGTGGATGGCGGACAGGGGTGTTGATATGTCGCATAAGATGGCAGATAAGTCATCGAAAAACGGCGTATATATCAAAGACCTTGACAAGTACACCGACGCTCAGGTATTCCCGGGTCACGTTTGGGATGGGTTTGTTGATGAAGGCGACGGTATACACGATGTTGAAATTAAGAACTGTAATATCTTCAACTTCGGTTCAGGCGGCATAATTATCAAGGGTACAAACGTTCATATTGAAAACAATCATATTAAAAATATGGGCGGAACTGGTCTGTTCTTACAGGGAGGCGACCTTGAAACTCTTGAGATGAGCGGCAATACCATTATCAACAACAAAATTCACCGTGTGGGCTATTGGCAGAAATCATATGTTCCTGCAATCGCAATGCATGGCGTTGGAATACATGTTGCAAATAACGATATTTATGATGCACCGCATTGTATATTTAATTATCATGGAAATGAGCATATAATCGAGTTTAACAGAATACACGAAGCGGTAAAAGAGTGTCTTGATATGGATGCTATCTATACGAGAAACGAGTATATGCCGCAGTGGCGCGGAAATATAATCCGCAATAACTACATTTATGACCTGGGTATTTTCCCAGTCGGCGAATATACAAAACAGCTTAATGTATCAGGTATCAGAACCGATAACTATGGTCATGGACTCCAGATATATAATAACATTTTTGAGAATATCGGAACTTCAAATGCAAATAATGTTATTGGAGTAACAGCTCAAGGTAATAGAAACACCCTTACTGGGAACATGTTCATTGATTGCAGCGCAACATATCTTGGCTGGAACACTTACTCTGCCGGCGCAACATGGGATATTCAGAATAATGCTGAGGAAAAAGAACGTGTTGAACTTGCAGAACATTATGCGTCAATACCTATTTTCGCAGAAAAATATCCGGAGCTTGCAACATTTAAGGACGAATATTATAAGTCTGTTGCAACAAATATATTTGATAACAACCTTGTTGTAAATATAAAGTTTGGGCTTAGCACTGCAAACGGTGAAGTTAATGCTTCAAGTACTCGCGGGGCACCTGAGCTGATTTTGGGCGACAATAACATGGTTGTAACAAGCGACCCGGGATTTGTAGATTATGAAAACGGAAACTTCCAGCTCAAGGAAGACAGCGAAGTATTTGATAAGATTCCTGACTTCCAGAATGTTGATATGAGCAAGATAGGCAACAACGCAGAAGTTGGACCGATAAACTGATAAATATTTATAGTATGTGAACAAACGGCTCGAATCCTGTTAATGGGTTTGAGTCGTTTGGTATGTAATAATATATTTTGAGTACAGGGAGCAAAAACATGAATTACAAAGTAAAGGTTAACGGAAAAGACATACCGGTTTATGAGGAAAAGATTTACCCTGCGCCGTATAACAGCACGGCTATGATGGAATGTGCAATGTTTTTTATGGATGGTACGGCGACGGTTGAAATTGAATCAGAAATACCGGTTAAAAGCGTTGTTGTCCGTCCGCTTTCATATAACATTAAGCCGCAGATAGACGGCAACGTTATAAGAATACGTCTTGATAGTGCATTAAAGTTTTCAGTTGAAATTAACGGCAGTGAACAGAATAACCTGGCAGTTTTTGCTCAGGAGGACAGAGGGATAGATTTTGAATATGAGAATCTTTTAAAATATGAACAAGGCGAATATGTGCAGGAAATTTTTGATATAACAAAAAGCAACAGTGTTGTTTATCTTGATAAAGATGCCGTATTAAAGGGCAAGGTTTTAATACATGATTGTGAAAATGTTGTTTTATGCGGGTTTGGAAAGGTAACCATGACCGATACCGAATGGGGAATAAAGCCTTCAGAAAAACGCCGAGCGGTAGAGGTAATAAACTGCCGCAATGTTACGGTAAGAGATATTCGTATATCTGATAGTGTTGACTGGAGCCTTAGAGTGATGGGCAGCGATAATGTTGTGATTGACAATGTTAAAATAATTGGCTGCCGTGGTAATTCCGACGGCATAGATGTATGCGGGAGTAGGAATGTTTTGGTAAAGAATATTTTTACAAGGACTTGGGATGACAGCTTTGTGCTGAAGGCGTTAGATACCGGTGATGCGGAGAATGTGACATTCTGTGATTCGGTGCTGTGGAATGATTTTGCCCGTCCGATAGAAGTCGGTGTTGAGCTTCGCGCAGATAATGTAAAGGATATTACTTTTAGAAATATAGATATAATTCATTCCCCAACCGGATATCCCCTTATGGGTATACATCACGGCGACCGTGCAAAGGTAAGGAATATTGTTTTTGAGGATATAAGGATTGAGGATACGCCGGGAGCACAGCTGTTTGATATCAGGATGGCAAATTCTGTTTGGAACAGAGACCCTAAAATGGGGGATATTAGCGGGATACTTATAAAAAATGTAGAATTTATCGGGAAGCCCGGGCTTTTATATGCGATGTCTAAATCTCGTATAGAAGGTTACAGCAGTGAGCATACTGTTCGGGATATAACGGTGGAGAATTTGAAGATTCTCGGTAAAACTGCAACAACACCTGCTGAAGCCGGACTTGACATAATGGATTTTGTGGAGGATGTAAAGTTTAAGTTTGACAGCGATGCAGAAAAAATCAATCTGGTAAGGGCAGAGCTTTCGCCTTGCGGTGAATTTTTGCTTGGCAGCGACGGATTATACAGTGCAAACCTGAAAGCAAGGATAATAAATGAAGGCGAAAAAGCAGCATCCGGCAGAGTGTGGCTTTGGATTTCGCCGGTAAATACTGCGTTTTATGACAGTAAGCCTTATGAATATAATCTTGCGCCCAAAGAGGTTTTGGAGATAGATTATTCTGTAAAGATGCAGCCCGGTAAATATTATTTTTGCATACAGTCGGACAGCCCGGATGTAAATGCGCAATGGCTTTATAAAAAGCTTGATTTTGTGCTTGAAGCAGGACGTGACATTTCGGCACAGAATGAGTTTGTTATTTCAAATTATTATGGTGACAAAGAGAAAATATCTCTTGCAATATCAGATGATATATTGTATATTAAAAGTGATGTATTAAAGGATAAGAATAACTCAGTGATAGTATATGCTGCGATGCCGGCTAAAGAGCTTCCGGGCGAGGTTAAATTTAGCGTTGAGGAAACAGATTTCGGCGTGGTGCCGGCACTGATATTGGGCAGGAATGGTATTGAGCCTGCTCCGCAGCTGAGATGCCCTGCAGAGATAACATATGTGTTTAAGAATGAACCGAAGGTTAAAAAAATTACAAAGCGCGAATTAAAATCCGAATCTGGAATTGTAAGTGTTGCTCTTAGTGAACTTGATGTTTGCGGCAGGAACTTTTGGCTTGAGATAGAGGCGAAGACAGATAAGGTTTCAGCATACCGCTATCCGTTCACACTTTTCCATTCGGTAAAGCCGGAGGATACGGCGCATATGTTCGGAAATATTGTAATCAAATGACAGAGGTGACTTTATAATGAAAATATTATTTCAGGGCGATTCGGTTACCGATACCGGCCGCCTTCGTGAAGGTGCGGATTTAAATAGACAATTGGGGTGTGGGTATCCGCAGCTAATTGGCTCAAGGCTGATGTGCGATTATGACGGCGTGGAGGTTTTAAACCGGGGTATTGCCGGAAACCGTATAAATGATTTATATGGGAGATGGATTGAGGATACGCTGAATATAGATTTTGATATACTAAGTATTCTCTGCGGGGTCAATGATATAGGCTTTGCGCTCAGGATGAACAGAGGCGCTGATGCGGAGAAATTTGAGTTTATATATAACAGGATGATATATGAAGCAAAAAAGGCAAGACCGGATAGTCTGATTGTATTATGTGAGCCGTTTTTGTTTAAGCTTGAGCGCGAGCAGGTGCCGGGTAATGAGGATATTATTGATAACTGGGATATTTGGAACGGTAATATGCAGGAGCGCAGACAAATTGTAAAAAAACTTGCCGCGGAAAACGGAGCAGTATTTGTTCCTTTTGGAGAGATGTTTGATGAGGTTTTAAAGAGCACACCGGCAATAAAATGGTCATTTGACGGGATACATGTTACCTCAGCAGGACATGAGCTGATGGCAAGAAAATGGATAGAAACAGTCTGGGAACCATATCAAAGCACAAGGGAGGAAAAAAATGTATAGTTTTGACAACGAAAAAAAGGAGATAACATTTAGCCAGTATAATACGCCGACGCCGTGGATGAATTATTTTTCAAACGGTACATTCCATACTATGATGTCACAGGCGGGCGGCGGTGTTGCATTTTATAAAAGCCCGCAGATATGGAGAATCAACCATTACAGATTTTTTCATTTGCCTACCGACCGGAGCGGCTTTTATACTTACATAAAAGACGGATACAGTTTTTGGTGCCCTACAAACGAACCTGCAAAAACAAAGCCGGAAAAATGGCAGGCTACTCACGGTATGGGTTATACAAGATTTGAAGCTTGCCATAACGGCGTGAGTGTTACTGCAAGGTATTTTGTCGGAGAATTTGCAGATGCGCTTGTATGGAATTTAAAGATTAAGTCGGATACAGACAAGAAAATTACCATTTTCCCGTATGTTGAACTTGGAATGATGGAATTTATGCGTGAGCTGCAATGGCAGTGTTACAATAAGCATCAGCTTGCCTGCTATAATATGGATGATGTATTGGTTTATCGGTATGGCGTGGAAAGCCAGCCTAAACCCGATGAAACGCCGCTTGTGTATTTTGCATCAAATGCTCCTGTAAAAGCATTTGACTGCGATAGAGATGAGTTTGTGGGCTCTTACCGCAGTGAAGAAAATCCTAAATGTGTTGAAGCCGGCAGCTGCACCAATTCTACTATGTACGGCGGCGACCCTTGCTTTGCGCTTGAGATAGAGTGTGATCTTAAAAAAGGCGAGGAAAAGGAGATTAATATTTTCCTTGGTACAGCAATGGATGAAGAGAAAATAAAGGCAGAAGTGCAAAAATGTAGAGCCGATGGGTTTATTGAAAAATCCTTTAATGCCTTAAGAGAGCATTGGGATGAATATCTGTCAAAGTTTAGCTGTGAAATCCCGGATAAAGATGCCCAGACAATGATAAATATTTGGAATCCATATCAGGCGGAGCGCAATTTCCTGTTTTCAAGAAATATCAGTTATTATGCAACCGGAACATTCCGTGGAGTAGGCGTTCGTGATACGGCACAGGATATTTTGGCAATGATACCGTTTGATACAGAAAGGGCAAAGGCAAAATTAAACCTGCTGTTTACACAGCAGTATCAAGACGGACACTGTAATCATTACTGTTTCCCGACCGAGGGTTGGGAGCCTGTTACAAGAATACATTCGGATAACCATTTGTGGCTTGTTATGACATGTTATCATATCATAATGGAAGAAGGAAAGACCGACTATCTTGATACCGAGGTAGAGTTTTATGACGGCGGCAAGGCGAGTGTATGGGAGCATATTAAGAAGTCAATAGATTTTTGTATGAATAATCTGGGCGAACATGGCTTCCCGCTTATGCTAGCGTCTGACTGGAACGATATGCTGTATAAGGTATGCCGTAAGGGCAAGGGTGAAAGTATCTGGACAAGCATGCAGCTTGGTACGGTACTTTTGCAGATAGCAGAGCTTGCAAGGCTAAAGGGTGAGGATGACAGCAGGTATCTTGAAATTTATAATAAACAGAAGGAATTGGTAAATACAGTAGCCTGGGACGGGGAATGGTACCGCAGGTGTATTACCGATGAGGGGATATTTATAGGTTCGTCAAGTGAGCCGCAGGCGAAAATCTGGCTTAATACACAGAGCTGGGCGGTTATTTCAGGAATGGGCGATAATGGCAGGATGGCTATGGACAGTGTTAAAAAATATCTTGACACCGAACTTGGAATTAAGAAGATTGACCCGGCAATGAAAGACTATCCATCCAAAGAGGACCCGCTTACATATTATAATAAAGGCTGCGGTGAAAATGCGAGTGTGTTCTGCCATGCGAATACATGGGCAATTATTGCTGAGTGTATTTTGAAGAGACCTGAAAATGCATATAAATATTATCATCAGCTTTTGCCGATGGTTGTGCAGTCTAAGGTAGGGCAATGGCGCTATAAAGCAGAACCGTATGTTTATGCGTCAAATATTTTCGGACCTGAGAGCGATAAATTTGGGCTTGCAAATGTGAGCTGGCTGACCGGTACAGCTGCGTGGATGTATATTGCGGTTACACAGTATATGTTTGGAATTAAAGCGAGATGGGACGGCTTGGAGATTGACCCATGCCTGCCGGAGGAAATGCTCCCGGCAAAGATTACAAGAGTTTTCAGAGGCAAAAAATACGAAATTGAGATAACTGAGAATAAAAAGCAGTTTATTAAGGCGTAGTAAATCAAAATAAGGAAAGGATGGCTTCTTATGATATTCGAAAATTATGACAGGATTGTTTTTGCCGGTGATTCGGTAACTGATATGGGCAGCTTACAGCCGGTTGGGGAAGGCTTGGCAGATAATTTGGGGTTCGGATATGTCAGAGTTATTGAAAACCTTTTGACGGTATATTATCCAGAGCTTTATATCAGAGTTACCAACTCAGGGATATCGGGAAATACAAGCCGCGACCTTTTGGGACGGTTTGAACGTGATGTTGTTTCACTAAAACCCGATTGGGTGTCAATATGTATCGGCATAAATGATGTATGGCGTCAGTTTGATACGCCGGCTATGACGGACTGTCAGGTTATGCCGGAAGAGTATGAGAGCAATGTTGAAAAAATGATTTTGTCGGTAAAGGATAAGACAAAGGGAGTATTTATTTTATCCCCATATTATATGGAGCCAAACCGTGAAGATAAAATGCGCGCGAGAATGGATGAATATGTAGATATTTGCCGGAAGCTTGCAGAAAAATATAATTGTATTTTTGTGGATTTCCAAAAAATGTACGAGGAATTTTGCAGTATTCGTCATTCAACGAGTATAGCCTGGGATAGAGTGCATCCGAATCAGATGGGTGCAACATTAATGGCAAGGGAATTTTTGAAGAAAACAGGGTTTGATTTTACAAGATAGTAATGCGCGCCGCATCATATTTTGATGCGGCGTGTTTGGTAAAGAAGATGATAGAATATAAGGGAGGGGTATGAGTAAAATGAAAAAATTGACGGTTAATTTAATTATAATTATTTTAATGATTGTATCAGTCCAGCCGGTATTTGCGGAAGATACCGAAATAGAGGGACTGCACGAGAACTGGAGCCGGCTTTTTATGACAAACTGTTTTACCGAAGAAGAAATTGCCGCTATGGATGAGGAATATATGACAGCGTGGAAAGAAAAACTGTTAAATGAAATAATCCCCTCAAGAGTAGCACTTGGTCGGTTAGAAACCGACACTGCCGAAACAGAATATGAGTATGAATTGGAACAAGCTAAATTGGACTATTCAAACGGTTTGCGTGTAAGTATTCTTTCAACAAACAGATACGCGGAACAATATACAGAAAATGGAACCTTTGAATATTTATATAGTAATATTGAATACTGGTCTGTTCCAGGCATTTATAATTATCCTGATAAGGTTAAATTTACTATTGATGGAACTTACATTAATAATACTATTGAATATTTCGGCGATAATTATAATGGCTTTATATTACAAAACGAAGGATTTAATTGGATAAAAAACAAGCAGAATATTCAAAATATCGCTGAAGAAAAAAATATACAATTAATTAGTAGTATAAAACTTTTTACCTTAATACACAACAATACATTTTTATATTTGAACAGTGATAAAGGAGAATATATTGCAATATTGTATCCTGATGATCAGCAATTTGAAACATACGAAAATATCGAGAGAATGAAACTTTATCCAGCTAAAGAAATAATGGAAGCTATAAAAAACAAAGATGAATATTCTTATATACGAAGGCAAAGGGTTGCAGAAGAAATAGCGCTAACCAAACCCACATATCAAGCCGAGGCTGAGGCATTGCAGGCGGAGGGACTTTTATACGGGAATGAGAATGGGCTTGACCTGTTAAAGCCGCTGTCAAGGATAGAAACAGCGGCAATGCTTCTAAGGGCATTGGGTGAAAGCGAAGACGCTGATACCTCAAGTGCACAGGTATTTACCGATGTAGCGCCCACACATTGG
>CALXUL010000326.1 GCA_944391635.1 uncultured Clostridia bacterium
CCTATAAACTTTCTAGAACATTAATTAAGCGTTGATTTGATGAACCCTTAAAGTTAAGTTCAATGCTTTTTTGTGATAAAACAAAACGACCGTCAACAAGTATGTCGGTTTTTTTTAATAATTCAAGCCATTTATTATCTTCGTTTGCACCTTCTAAAATGTCCTCATAAGTGTAGCATGTATAAACCATAATGTTAAGGCCGGCCTTTTTTGCTTCATCAGCAATATAGCAGAGCTCTTCTGCCTGCAAAAATGGCTCTCCTCCTGAAAAAGTCACACCATCAAGAAGTGGATTCTGTTTTATCTTTTTAATAATCTCATCGCAATCTTCCCAATAACCCCCTTCCGGATCATGAGAGCCGGGATTATGACAGCCTTCGCAATTATGATGGCAGCCTTGGGTAAAAACAGCAAATCTAAGACCCGGACCATCAACTATTGAATCATTTGCAAGACCAAATAATTTTATTTTCATTTTTTGCTTTCTCCTTTTATTTTACCAGAAATACTATCACTTATACGCGCAAAATCTTCAAGCTCAAGTTTTTCTCCACGGATCGTCCTTGAAAAACCAGCCTCTTCCAAAAGTTCCGAAATATCATTTTTATCCATACTAAGCCCACTTGCAAGACCGTTTGCAAGCGTTTTTCGCCTTTGAGAAAAAGACGCACGTATCACCCTGAAAAGCATATTTTCATCAACGACTCTTACACGCGGTTCATCTAACATTTTAAGCTGCAAAAGTGCAGATTCAACCTTTGGGGCAGGATAAAAACTTGATGCCGGAATTATCTTGATTATTTTAGGTTCACAAAAATATTGACAAAACATGCTAATTGCGCCGCTCTCCCTGCCTGACTTTGCAGCAATGCGCTCTGCAACTTCCCTCTGCAGCATAAATACCATGTTTTTTACCGGAAGTCTTAATTCCAATAATTTAGTTATTATGGGTGTGCTTATATAATAGGGAAGATTTGCTGCAATACTAATTTCTCCGCTGCCAAATTCATCATTTAATAACTTTTGCAAATCAATTTTAAGAATATCACTAAATATAACCTTTACATTATCATAACCTTCGAGCGTAAATTCAAGCACCTCTTTAAGTCTCTCATCCACCTCAACAGCAATAACCTTCTTTTTAGTCTGTGCAAGAGCATTTGTAAGCACCCCAAACCCCGGTCCTATTTCAAGGACTCCGTCGGCAATTTCTGCTGCACTAACAATACAGTCGAGAATACTGCTGTCAGTCAAAAAATTTTGTCCAAATCCTTTTTTAAATGAAAAATTAAACCTTTGCGCCAAATATTTAATTGTCTTTATATCAGTAAGTTCCATATTTTTTCCTCAAAATAAGTGTTTTTTAACCGGCTGCCTTATGTTCATCAAAGGTTTCGGTAAAAATATGACTCCCATCATTTTTATCGCTGTCAACCCTGTAATATAGATAGCTGTTATTCTCCGGTTTATATGCTGCCTCAAGCGATTTAATTCCCGGTGAACAAATCGGTCCGACTGGAAGTCCCTCATACATATATGTATTATATGGCGAATCAAATTCAAGGTCCTTGTAAAGCACCCTGTCAACATCATACATTCCATCAGATATTGCATATACAACACTTGCGTCAATTTGAAGCCTCATTCCCTTCTCTACTCTGTTCATTATTACCCCGGCAATAGTTTTACGTTCCGAGTCGATTTTAGCCTCACGCTCAACCAAAGACGCAAGTGTGACTATATCAAAAATATTATCAGTATTAATACCCGCTGTCTCAATTTGTTTTTGGAATTCTTTTAGCATGGTATCAAAAATATCATGCGGTGTTGAATCCTTTTTGAATACATATGTTGATGGGAACAAGAAACCTTGAAGTTTATATTTGATTTCGGCATTTGATGGAACAGATGATAGAAAATCATAATTATAATTATCCCCTGCCGCGCTGTAAAGCTCATCCTCGCTCCAGAAACCTGTCTGCGAAAGTCTTTCAACAATCCTCTCAAGAGAAAATCCCTCAGGGATTGTCACTGTTACAGAATTCTTATCTACTCCTCCTGATGCCAAAATTTTGATTATGCCATCATTATCTGTTCCGCGCGCAATTTGATATACGCCGTATCTTAGACTATTTGCATAATCAGATTTTTCAAGGTCGTGCAAAAATCCTGACACACTGGAAATAAGTCCATTATCTTTTAATAGCTGAGCAATAGTTTTTGCAGAAGAGCCCTGCTCTATATCAATTTCAATAATTTTACCATCATTTATAACCTTGTTTGAGCAACTGTTAAAAACCAATACCGAAATTACAGCAATAACCGCAATAGCAATAACTAATATAACAATACGTTTTTTCTTTTCCTTTTCACGGCGTTTAGCTCGCCTTTGAGACCATTGAGTAAACTCATTACTTTCCAAAGCATTCACCTCACTACCATACGAAATCAAACTGTAAATCTCCGATTATAACAGTATCGCCTTCTTTTATACCTTCTTCTACCAAAGCATCGATAACACCTTTTGTCTTTAATGCACGCTGGAAATATTGCAGACTCTCATTATCGGAAAAATTAACGCTTCCGCCAACCGCTTCTATCCAGCTTCCGCTTATAATATATGCTCCGTTTTCCTTTGTGATTTTGAATCCCTTTTCATCGGGTTCGGAAGTCACCTGCTCAAATATATCAAGTTCTGGCTCAAACGTCTTAACAGGCGGAAGTTTTGAAAGTTCTGAACAGGCGTATTTCATAAGTTCATCTACACCTTTACCGGTCGCAGCTGAAATTGAAAATACCTTATATCCGCGTTTTGACATCTCTTGGAGAAACTCTTCGTATACTTTTTCATCCTGAATAATATCTGTTTTATTTGCAGCAACTATCTGCGGACGTTTTTCCAGCTCAATATCGTATTTTTCAAGTTCACTATTTATAATATCAAAATCCTCAATCGGATTTCTTCCCTCAATCATAGAAACGTCCACAACATGAATAAGCAGCCTCGTTCTTTCGATATGCTTTAAAAACTCAT
>CALXUL010000327.1 GCA_944391635.1 uncultured Clostridia bacterium
GTTTCAAGCTCCTTTACATTTTCATTATTAATTAGTTATCCACAAATCCGCTGTAAGCAAAAATATTCTCTTAAACAATTTTTTTCTCAGCAATTTGTTTCACCTTCTACTGCAATTTTTTTATAAAAAGCATCATTTCTAAGTAAACCATACTGCATGTCTACTATAATGCTGAGTAACGCATTGACACGGTTTCTTACAATACCGGGATCTACTGGTTCCGCTGCAAGACTTTCTGCGATCATATCAGAATATTCAGGGATAGCAATACCATTCTCTGTGTTCAGTTTTTCAAGCTCTAAAATATCTAGCTTACTAATTTTTTCGTTTATTGAGTTATATATTTTCTTCACTCTATCAATATCTGTATGGTTTTCGCATTGACAAATAATTTCCTGTGCGTCATAACCGATATTTTTCCACGTGGTCATTTGATCTTTATATCTCATCTTCCGTTTTTCCTCCTCTTATAAAACAAAAAAAGCGGTACTCTCTATATCAGAAAGTACCGCCTATATGTTCGCACTGTCATGTCATATCATATCACACAAATCTCTGTGTATTTTTTACATAAAGTTATTTATGCAAGATGATGTATGTTTATTTTCTCATTATAATCTTTTACATTATCATTAAATATTGTTTATTCCACGTTACTACATAGTTTGATCTTGGATTGTTTCTTCCTGTTCATTCTCTAAATCCGATAGTTTTTTATCAAAATTACATATAGAATCTTTAACCTTGTTCCGTATTTCTTCAATTATTTCTGTCTGCTTATCAGTAAGCTCATACATACCGTTTAATGTATCACAGGAACATCTATAAATTTCAATCATTTCTTCATCAGTAAACATTTTGTTCTGATTTACAAGTCCACATCTTACCGCAAAATCCTCCTTCGCTTTGCTGTAATCCCTAAAATAGTGTCCATGATATAATGATTTTCCTTCCGTCTCCCAAGTTGTAAACTCAAATTCACCTGATGTATGCTCTATTCCTCCAAGTACCACACCATTAAATTCAACTATTTTCTTGTATGGCATATCAAAATCAAGCGCTTTTAATTCCGGAGCATTATTCATTACTGAAAGGTATTCTTTTACTTCTCGAACAACAGGATTGACCTTATCGTAAAGTATATCAATAAGATTTGACTCCCTTATGTCTGCATAATAGAATAGTCCTCCCTTGTCATCAACCTTGGAAATAACATCTTCATCTTTAATAAACTCAATACAATCATCCCTAAGCTTCATTTCTAAGTTGCTCGGTTTTTCTATTTTGCCGTACACCTGTTGCAAAAATTTTTTATCCATAGAATTTCTCCTTTCCTATTAAATTTAGATATAAAAAAAATACGGCAAGTCAAAAGACTTGCCGTAAAGTTGTAAAAATAAATAATATACATGTAATATACATTTAATTTAAGTCAATAAATTTAGCAATAACGTGCGGCACAGAAATTTGCTTATCCAAAATTGATGTATATGTCATAATTCCATTTGATTTGCCGTACACAGTAACAAGATCACCTTCTAAAATTCTTTTTTCATCACTGTCAGTTCTAATATAATCTATATATATCGTATCCACATATATTCCGAATATACTTGGAGTGACATTTATCAACAACGTAACATGCCTGTTATTTTCCTCAATTTGAAATACCTCACCTGTAAATTTAATATCTTTATTTTTAAACTCGTTGGGAGTGCGGGCTAAATCCTCATACGGGACTTCATCACATTGTTCTTTATACTCCTCAGGAGAAATTTTATTGCTGCCATAAGTGTCGCTTAACATATTAGTAGTATCAATGAGTTTATCGCTGTTACTTAAAAGGAAAATAACAATAACAACAAATATTAGGAACCAAAACCATCCTCTGTTATAAAACTTCTTAATAGGCTTTTTACCGCAATTCGGACATTTTTTCAATTTTTTAGAATATTGAAATCCACAATTATAGCAATATATAAATTTACTGGAAGTAGGAGTCTTTTTGTCATTATTGTTTTCATCCTCTAAACTCGGTGAGCCATAAAGTCCCATAATTCTGCCTCCATACCAAAAATAAGAAATATAGTATATTTTAATATAATAATAACACAAATTGTCTATAATTGCAATATTCCGGGCTATTTTTTAATAACCTTATGTTAAAGCTGTATACAGATGACAGTGCTGCATATTAATAGAATAACTCTAAAAAAAATAAACATATTCTATTACGGCAAGCACTTTGCTATTACGCTTTCGTTTTTCAAATATAGATACTACTGTTTTCCTGAAGATTTTCTTATCCCACCGAATTAGTTGCATATCGTGCATTTGTTTAAGATAATTTTGAATAGATAAATAAAGAAAGCATGCTATATAGCATGCTTTCTTTATTTGGCGACTCGGATGGGGCTCGAACCCACGACCTCTAGCGTGACAGGCTAGCGTTCTAACCAACTGAACTACCGAGCCATATTGGTGGGAGTTAACGGGATCGAACCGCTGACATTCTGCTTGTAAGGCAGACGCTCTCCCAGCTGAGCTAAACTCCCAAATGGAGCGGATTACGGGGCTCGAACCCGCTACCTCGACCTTGGCAAGGTCGCGCTCTACCAGATGAGCTAAATCCGCAAATTTTATAAAAAACATGGTGCCTCCGGTCGGAATCGAACCAACGACACGGGGATTTTCAGTCCCCTGCTCTACCAACTGAGCTACAGAGGCATTGGTGGAGGCGCCACCCAGAATTGAACTGGGGATAAAGGTGTTGCAGACCTCTGCCTTACCGCTTGGCTATGGCGCCAAAAAATGGAGCGGATTACGGGGCTCGAACCCGCTACCTCGACCTTGGCAAGGTCGCGCTCTACCAGATGAGCTAAATCCGCGAGCAAAAAAAGAAAAATATAAAAAAATAAAAAGCCACTTATTAAGGATAGCCATTGGTGCCTCCGGTCGGAATCGAACCAACGACACGGGGATTTTCAGTCCCCTGCTCTACCAACTGAGCTACAGAGGCATTTGGCGATTCGGATGGGGCTCGAACCCACGACCTCTAGCGTGACAGGCTAGCGTTCTAACCAACTGAACTACCGAACCGTAATGGCAGGGGCACAAGGACTTGAACCCTGGGCACGCGGTTTTGGAGACCGCTGCTCTACCAACTGAGCTATACCCCTGTGACTTTATTATTAATATGGTGGGCCATCAGGGACTCGAACCCCGGACCGACCGGTTATGAGCCGGTTGCTCTAACCAACTGAGCTAATGGCCCAACTATTGGCTCCCCCTGCTGGGCTCGAACCAGCGACATCATGATTAACAGTCATGCGCTCTACCGACTGAGCTAAGGAGGAGTATCGGTGTATGGGGTAAGGTAATACCCATACACTAAGTTGGATTGATCT
>CALXUL010000328.1 GCA_944391635.1 uncultured Clostridia bacterium
GGTACAGGTACTGCATTGTCGCGCTGACAATTTCCGCGCCATTCATTGTAAGAATTTTGCTCTCTTTATACAGCCTGCCGTTCACATACTCACGCTCTGTCGTGCCGACCATTCCGTTTCCGTAGTCAAGCTCCGTCTTTTCCGGCTGCCCCTCTGCATTATATGTGTATTCCGCCGTGCCGTTGCTCTTTACGCAGCTCTTAAGCCTGTTGAGCCTGTCCCACGTGTAGGTCGCTCCCTTATAGCTCTTCACGTTGCCGTAGCTGTCGTAGGTTATGCTCTGCCGCCTTTTACGTCGAATTATTGCTATACGTTCCTGTATTTACATTATAACTCCTTTCCGTTGCGCTGTCAATAACAGTTTTCATATAGAACAGCCGCCCGCGCAAAACTGCGCGGGCGGCCTTCTTCTAATCAGTACACTACAACAGCTGCTATAAAAAAACCTACAATTAATACTGATGCCAAAAGACAACATAATCTAAGCACACGTTTGCCTTCAAGCAACTGTTTATCACCATTTATTCGTGCACCTGTAAGATATCCAGTAAAAAGAAAACAAGGAGTTCCTGTTATTCCTGCGCCAAAATAGCCTACTCTAGCAATACCTAAGCTATCATTATCTATCCCCCATATTAGAGAAACAAAATCTAATGTAACTTCACCTGATTCAATCCACAACAGAGCATAAAAGAATAATATACAAATTATTGCGCCAACAATAAAATATATCACCCAGCCTGCTGTCATTTTAAACTTTTTGCCGTCGCAGGGCCCCAATGAATTGTGGAAAAACTCCCATACGAACCACTTTATTTTACTGAATATCTTTTTGATTTTTTATTTCCTCCAAAAAATCAACTTGTTTAATCCGCCTAATAAAAATACAAATATAGATTGTATACCTGAATTTACAGATTCTTCACCAATGTTATATAACAATGTTTGCAGGGTTATTTCTGTTGCCTCCTTTAACAGAGGCTTTAAAACAGATTTTCCTGCATTCCTTAAGCCTATAACTGCTGGGCCGGCAGCCGACAACACCAGTGATATTGTCATGTTGGTTGCCGTATCATTTATTATTTCCAACGGCGACCTGTTCTCTTTGCCGGTAATCAGATTTAACCCTAAAGTTACTGTATCTGCCGCCAACGAACCAATTGCCGCACCGGCAAACACATTGCCTGTAAGCGCAGTAGCCGCGCCTCCTACGGCCCCGCCTATTGTAGCACTCAGATAATCTTGCCACGTACCAAGTTCACCTGATAGTATATCGCTTACCAACTGACCAATAAGTCCTGCAAAAAAGCCAATACCGGCGCCAATTAAAACTTGAATATAAGTGCCCGTGGGATCAACATACATCACAGGGTTATTCAGGCAATAGGCGTACAGGTTAAGGCCGTTTAGTGATTCCGGGTCAAGGTAGTTTATGCTGTCCGGCGAGATAAAGCTGCCCGTGAAGCCTTAGTCACTATAATTATACACCACATTGTACGACCCGTCAATGACCTTGCGCAATTTTAGCAAAGCACCGACGGCATTGCTGCCGTCGGTGCCGCCACTCTACTTCTCTTTACATGTTCTTTCAGTTTTCTCTGCTTTCAGCAATACAACATCATCACATGACGCTGAATACACTATTCGACATTCTTTATCTATGTAATTTCTTAATATTGCGTATTTTTTACTTACCATTAATACCTTCTTATTACCATAAGTGAAGCGTACGCCTATCTTACTTCTCTTACGAGTCATAAAAAGGGAATCAGATCCAACTTCGAATACGAGCACTTTCCTTAATATTGCATCTTCTGCTTTTATGCACTTTAGAATACTCACCTTTATTACATTATTCTCATACAACTTTAATGCAATAAAATATAACGCAATAATAAGGAATAACACATCTAATATTACTAAGCCATAAATCGATTCAAAATCTTTGCCATCTTCGCCAGATAAAATTTTTACAATAAGCAGTATTAATATAACCAAAAATAATACACAATATATACTAATTAAACTATAATAAAAAGCCTTAGAATATTTTATACCCTTTTTAAAGCTGAATATAGTTTCTTCATAATCAACATTTACCATATATATTTTACAATATCTAAAATCGTTGATATTAATGTTGAATCAAAATTGTTCTTTATACGTTCCGCAATATTATCTTGCTTACCAAACAACTGATTCACATGCTTATCCAAAAATACGCCGGAAGCAAATCCCGTTGCTGTTTCTACAGTTTTACCTATTACGGTCGACATATTACCAAAACCGAAAACAGAACCTACTTGTAATCCGCCTATTCGCATGTAGTCTAACGCATTACCAAATGCACCACCAAATGAGGAAGCTATTTTTCCTATGCCGCCTGTTATTACACCTGTTATGGCGCCAACACCAATATCAATACCAAATTGCCCCCAATCCAACTCTCCGCTTGTTGCCTGTGTAGCCAATGATAGCCCTGCTCCCATTGCCGCTCCTACTAAAGCAGCCGCAACCACCCCACCGATCAAGACAGTCGTTACTGCTGCGCCAATAACAAGCCCTACCACAATCAATCCGCCAATCAACCATTCCCACCATGCGGTAGTGCCGTATGGATCGGAATACATCACCGGGTTATTAAGGCAGTAAGCATATAAGTTAAGGCCGTTCAGCGTTTCCGGGTCAAGGTAGTTTACGCTGTCCGGCGAGATAAACCTGCCGACTTCAGGGTCATACCAGCGTGTATTTAAGTAATATAATCCCGCTTCGCCGTCCCAATAATACCCGCGGTAACGGAAGGGGTTGGCGCTCATTACGCCGCTGCCGCTCACGCTGCAGTTGCCCCACGCGTCGTATGTGTATCTGCCCGCCTCGTTGCCGTCTTCGTCCACTATAGCTATTATGTCGCCCTGCAGATTCTTACGGTAATAATACACCTCGCCGTTGTATATAAGGCCTATTACTTCCTCGCCGCAATACAGGTATTCGGTTTGTGTTTCGCTTATTACGTCGCCGCTTACATTTGTAAGTTTTACCGTCTGCCTGTACAGCCGCCCTTCCGCATACGTCAGCTCTTTTGTGCCTACGTAGCCAAAACTTATCAACGCCACCGCCTTTACCGGCTTGCCGTCTTGCGCATACGTATATTCTATATATGCCGTGCTGTTTCGGCTGCTTTTTAACCTGTTGCGTTCGTCCCACGTAAGCGCGCCGCCTTTATAGCTGAGCGGATTACCGCTTTCGTCGTATGTTATGCTCTTGCCGTTCCACGACGTCAGTTTATCCTTCCAGCCGGCGTCGCCGTATACGTAGTTTATTGTTTGGATCGGCGCTTTAAGCGTGCCCGTCGTATACGCATAGACCTTTTTTGCCGTTATGTTGCCGCCCGCGTCGTAGCTGTAGGTATAGCTACCGTTCAAAGCGGCGTTGTCTTCGCGCACAAGCCTGTTCAACGCGTCGTACGTATACTTTACGTTCTCTTTGCCCGTTATTCGCGTGATATTACCGCACGAATCGTAGCTGTAATTGCTGACCGCGCCGTCGCCGTACGTTATTTTGCTCACCTGCGTTATATCCGCGTTGCCGTAGCTGTATTGCTCATTTATTACGGGGTCTGCCGAACTTCCGGTCAACACGCCTTTGCTTTGGCTTATCACCCTGCCCAGATCGTCGTACGTAAGTCCGCCTATGCATAACTTGCCGCCCGCCGACACAAAATACGTCGTCAGCCTGTCGCCGTTATATGCATCGCCACTCCCGTATATATACGTCGTGGTATACGTCCTTCCGCCTGCCTTTACCCTTTCCGTTTCTATTCTGCCATACAGGTCGCGCTCCGCCGCGTATTCGTTTCCGTTACTGTACTCTATCCCGCTTATTTCCCCGTCACTATAATTATACACCACATTGTACGACCCGTCAATGACCTTGCGCAATTTTGCGGTGGAGTAAGTTGTACGTCTTTCAAAGTTGCTTGCGGTAACGCCGCTCATGCTTTCGCTCTCCGCGCCGTAACAATAGCAGCGCTGTCCGCCCGACGACCACACTTCCTTTACCGCCCTGCCGTACCTGTCGTAATACTGTGTGACGTTTTGCGCAGGCAGGTTATAGGTTACAAATTCGCCGTGCATTCCGTACAGAAAATTTTCCGTAGTGAAGAGATCTTCGCCGCCGATCTTAAACGCGCTTATATGCTTTTTATTGTCGTACTCTATGTCGTAGCTTGCGCCGGCATGCTCCATAGACGAGATTTTTGAACCCGCATAGCCGACCTCGTTTTTATTTTCGTAAAAGCCCGCCGTGCCTTTTTTCGTCTTCATCCTGCCAAGCGCATCGAACGTATATTCCGTGGTATTGCCGTTGCCGTCGCGCACGGATATGAGCTCGCCGCTATCATAGTCGTATGTATACAGCGTATTTTTGCCGTATTTTGTTACGGACACGGTATACTTGCCGTCTTTTACCGCAGAATATTCCACGCTCTTTTCCGCCGTGCCGCCCGTCCACGCCATCGTTTCTTTGATCGCCCTGCCATAGCCGTCATATTCATAGGCATATGAAACGCCGTTGGAATCTACGGTCTTTACGACGCGGCCATACACGTCGGTATAGCTTGCGCACAACCTGTTGACGGTGCCGCGCACCTGATTGTTTACCGCCTTTGCAAAATACCCGTCGGAATCGTATTCGGTATATTCAAAGGATGTCAGCGCCCTGTCAAACGATACCCGGGCGTAGTTTATTGCAGAAAACTCCCTGAGCTGTCCGTTTACGCTGACCTTTTGCCCGCCGTCTGCCAATACCGCGCCGCCGAGGTCGTTATACCATATGACAAAGCTGCCTCCCGCCGCGCGCGCCTCGTTATCTTTGCTGAGCAGCCAGTCCCTTTGCGTCATTCTTTCGCAACCGCTTACCCCGTTTAAGGTGCAATCATATATCTTGCGCCATGACTTTGTTGTACCGCCGAGCCTTTCGGTATAAACCGTTGTTCCGGCGCCGCCGTCGGTACAGGCGACATACCCGTTTTTCTTCATTACGCCCAGGCGGATATTGGAGATCGCCACGCGGGATATGCTCTCTTCCGTTTCCAATACAAACTTTATACCGGAAAGGCTGCCGGTGGCAGTCAGCGCCGCCGCCTCGCTTACCACAAACGGGCCGCCGAGCGTTATCGTAAACGGCTGCGCCAGGAGCGACACGCCCGGGGCGCTCTTTTTTTCCACCCGGACGGTGATCTTTTTGCCCATATCGGCAAGCTCATAGTTGAGCAACTGCATAGATATGGCACATTGCTCCCCCGAGTCTACCGACAGTCCCGATGAAAACGAACCCTCGACCGACTTTACGCCGCCCGCATTAGAAAATGTATATGCGGCATTGCCGCCTATCTTGCCCTGTGAATATTTGGTTGCGGCAAGATTGAGCATATATTCGCAGTAAGCATCCTTGGATTTGAACAGGCGCATGATCATTTCTTCATCGGAATCCACCTCGAAACTTGAAATGTATTCACCGTTCAAGGCAAAAATATCGGCTGTCCTGTAAGAAACTTCCGTATTCAACCCGATGTTGTTGATATGCGCGATCACCGTATAATAACTGTTGTACGACAGCTGCCGCTTTTTATAGTTTACGCCGTTGATAACCTCTGTAACGCTTGTGGCTTTACAGCCGGAATCATATGTGAACTTTACACCCTCCCCGCCCGACGCCGTTGCGGTTTCAAGCAGGGCCTTTCCGCCTTTGTTTATAAAGGTATACGTATGTATGCCGCCGTCTTTATCCGTGATGAGAGTGTTCCCGTTTTTGCTCTCTATTTTTACGCAGGAGCCGTCGGGTAAACTTACGGCGGCGAAATTATTGCCGTAGCTTACGGTCATCTGCCTGCCCATACCGTCTTCAATGGCGGTGATTTTACCGCCTTGATAGGTGAGCTCTATACTTGCGGCGCTGTCGCCTTTGCACTCTTCTATTTTTTTCAGGCAGCCGCTTTCGTCAAAATACAAAGCGTTGTTGCGGTCATCCGTAATTTTGACAATGCCGTTTTCGGCCTTCAGCAAAAGCCCGGTATGTGCCGAATCGTAGTAGAGCGAATCGGTCAGCCTTTTAAATGTATGGCTGTGCCCTTTGGCGTCTGCATACGTGTATGTATTGCCGTTCTTAACTATTTTTTGATGGAAGTTGAACTTCCAACCCGCAGGCAAACCGAGGGCGATGCCCTCTTCGCAGAAAGGGTTGTAAACAAAATACATTGACGCCGGTAAAAGGCTGCCGCCAAGGTCAGCGATTCTTTTTATAAAATCCTGCCTGCCCGTATAGGTGTTTACGCTGTATTCCCCGCCTTCGCCTATCTGTGCCGTTAGATAATTTTGATTGTGATCTGCCGTGTTTGTCATGTTTTTACCTCACTGAATTGATATTACTTGTTCGCGCAAACAAATATTTCATTTTATTTTAAACGGTAAAATATGACAAATCTTTCACATTTAAAATATTTTTTCGGCTTTATTAAAAAAATAAATGTGAATTTTACAAACGGAAAAATTACCTCCGCACAATGCCGCCGTCCGTTATATTATCCCCTTATTTAAAAGCGTGTATGCCTGAACATACACGCTTTTAAATTAAGGAGGGTAACACATGAAGGATGTATCGATATTAAAATCAATATTGCTTTTTCTTTGACTTTATCACGGATATCGTGAGCATAGCAGCGCTGCCGACGGTAAGGACTATAAATACTATCATGAACGACAATATAGTCGCCTGCCACCAGGGCATTGCGGGAATTATGGACGCATCGCCCACATTCATGGCATGGCTGTTGATCACGCTGTAAATTATGTGCTTTGACGCCAGCCTGCACGCAGATACTATTGCAGGGTCGTTGCCGAGGCTTGCAAGCGTATCCATGCCGGAACGGTAGCCGTCCCACAGATCCTGCCCTGCGAGCACGCCGAGGCGGTAGTCCATATAGTTTGCCATAACGGAACAGTCGGTTATCGCAGCGCCCTTCATGCCCCATTCATCGCGCAATATGCCGGTCATAAGCCCCCTGTGAGCGCCCGACCACACTACGCCGAGGCGGTTGAAGGACGACATTACGCCCAGGCCGCCGCCCTTTACCACGGAGCCTTCGAACCCTTCAAGATACAGTTCGCGTATCGCCTGTTCGTTAGACCATGTGCTTATGCCGTAGCGGCCCTCTTCCTGGTCGTTGAGCGCAAAGTGCTTTGTAAACACGTATACGCCGCGCTCCTGAATGGCAGCGACCTCTACCGCGCACATCTCGCCCGAAAGCCAGCCGTCCTCCGAATAATATTCAAAGTTGCGTCCCGAATAGGGTGTGCGGTGGATATTTGCTCCGGGGCCGTATATACCTGCATACACGGAATCGCCGTCCGTCTGGGCACGCTGGAAGTCTTCGCCTATGCACTTGCCCATTTCGGCAACGAGCTCACGGTTGAACGTAGCCGCCATAACGTCTTCAGACGTATACGCCATTGCGCTGTCGCCGCCTACAAGGCTGGCAGTCAGCCCCTGAGGACCGTTTTCATCGAGAGTGCCCGGAAGGTTAATGCTGCCCACGGCCTGAGTGAGGTGGAATCCGTCGCCTATGAGCGCGGTCATTTCCGCATAAGTCATCTGGTTTAAAAGCTGCTCCCACACTTCGCTGTCATACTCCTCTTCGCGCATATCTATGGCGTTGAGATCGCCAGCCACACCCTGTGTGGGAAGAGTCGTGTATTCCGACCAGTAATCCTTTTTATACTTTTCTACAAGTGCCGCCCTGCCGCTATCTCCACTTTCGTCATGCGTGAGGCCGTCCGCCCACATCTGATCGCTGACTTCGAGCACCTTTACTTCCGTGGGGAATGTACCCGTCCAGTCGTTTCTGGTAAGATAGGTTATGGTCTGATCGGCAGTACCGGAATATTTGTTGAGGTCGGCGTTGTCGAACCTGTTGGTTATATCTTTGCCTGTAGCGGAAGATTTTGCATAGGTGGTCTTATCGAACGTGCCGTTAGTCCACTTGGCGCACAAATCCGCCTTGCCAGTACCGTCCGTGCCGAAGCCGTACATTTTATTTTCATCCAGGGTGATGTTGCCGTCCTGCGCCTTTGCGCGGATGATATTGTTTACGGCATCGTGCGCGTTTTTACCTACGGTGAACCAATAATCACCGTCTTCCAAAATATAAGTCTTTTCCACGTTGGCATCGTACGAAGTGAGGTCTTCGGTGTTTACCGTAACGGTATAAGTTTCCGTTTCGCCTGCGCGTATTTCCTTTTTATCAAACCCGCAAAGTTCAACGGCAGCTTTTTCTATACCGTTTTGCTTATCATATTCGGTATACGGCGAGCTGAAATATATCTGCACGGTATGCTTTGCGTCCGTATCGCCCGTGTTGGTGACGTCTACGGAAACTTCAAAAGACTTACCGTCGGCAGAGGGCGTCACATTGAAGTTGTCGTATGCGAAATCGGTGTAGGATAAACCGTAGCCAAAGGGGAAGGCGACGTCTTCCGCGTAATTATAATCGCCCGCATTCCCGTTGCCGAAGACATAGTCTTCATACCTCGTTTCATAGTAGCGGTAACCCACATATATGCCTTCCTGGTAGATAACATAGTTGCGATTTGCCTTTTTGGCGCCCGCGTCCGTGTTGTTTTGCGCCGTTTCAAGGCCGAGCTTATCGGCATTGGAATATTCAAACGCCCCGAAGTTTACCATTGCGGGCGCGGAGTGATTGTCTTTAAGGAACGTGTCCACGATACGGCCGGAAGGCACCCTGTCGCCGGAGAGGAGATCCGCAACGGCATTTATGCCCGTCATGCCCACGTCGCCTATCCAAAGAGCGGCGTCTATATCGTAACCGTCAAGGAAATCGAGCTGGAGGGAATTCGCCGAATTGAGCAGCAGCACGACCTTTTTGAAGGTGCCGTCCTTCTTGTACTGCATTATATGGTCGAGCATGTCCTTTTCTTCGGCAGAAAGGCGCAGATAGTCGCCTTCGGTACTGTCGTAATTGCTTACGCCGTTCCCCGTAAAGCATTCTTCGTCATCCGGAAGGTCTGCACCCTCGCCGCCGGAACGGGCGAGCACTACAAGTGCCACGTCGCCGTACTGCGCGAACGAGCTTGTGACGCCGGCTTCTTCATATTTTTCCCAAGGCACCTCGTTGATGCGGTACTGACCCTGGTGTCCGCCCGTAGTGGCGGCATTGACGCGCTGATAGCCTGAAGTTACGTAGAATGTCCACAGCTGCTGGTTTATGCAGCCTTCGCCAAAGGCGGCGGTGAGCGCCGAATGGAGCGTGGCAGCCTTAGAGGCGTCCATGCTGCCCGAGCCCGTACCGCCATATAAAAGGTTTACCGACGACTGCGAAAAGCAGGAAAATTTACTGTCCTTTGCAAGGGGAAGCGCGTCGTTCTTGTTAAAGAGCAGCGCCGCCCCCTCGCCTTCAAGGTCTTCGCACAGCTGCGCCTCATATTCCGCCAGCGCCTCGTCGCTGTATGCGAGGGGCTCATAGATTATTTCGGCATCCGGATCGGGGATGACCTCATAATCGGTGGTCTGCAATGCCGCATTTATTGCCACCCTGAAGTAGTCGGTAACGCAATATGCCGCAATGAGCACAGCCATCAAAACCCCGAATACCGCGGTGAGAGCTATCCACAATTTTTTTGAAAATAACTTCTTCATACATACTCCTTATAAAAATTCGGTGCGCGGCGGCGCCTGACGCGCCGCCGTGCAAACCATGCCGTAACATCAAAATGTTCAGTCCTTAGCCTCTTCCTCAACGGCAGTCATCGTCTGATCGTCATTGAGCTGCCATTTAACATTGCTCACGCCTGCCCATATTCCCTGCAACCGGTCATCTTCGGGATTACATGTAACCGTGACCACGCCGTTTGCATCCTTAACATATGTACCGCTGAACGGAATGGTATATCCTGCCATCGACGTGCTCATAGTGCAATTAGTCGCGTCCGTAAGAGTAAGCGTCCATGTCTGGCCGTTATATGCACCGGTATAAACATTCTTTTGTGCGGCAGCCTCCTGTTCGGGGATCTCTGAATACTTTGCGGTAAACGTGAAGTTTATTTTATACTCATCGCCATACAACGCATATTCATAGGCAAACGTTGCGGTATCGGCAGCGGTATCTACTGTAACGGTTACAGGCTTGCCGGAGAGCGTAACGGTAATATTGCCTGCCTTATCGTTTGCCCATGTGCCCGTAGCAATCTGAGAGTATCCGTTGTATATAAGCAGAGCGCCGTCTTTTTGCAGATATACGGTGCCGCCGTGCTCTTCATCGGTGAAAGTGGCAACGGATTCGGGTGCAACGAATTCCTTGGCATTCTTTTCTATGAACTCGTCGGCATCGGCGTATAATGTTTTGCCGCCCGTGAACTGAACTTGCCTGAAGAAACCAGAGCCGGTAACAACTTCCATCTTTAAAGAACAGCTATAAGTGCCGTTGCTGTTGTAGGCAGTTGCGTTTGAAGACTGCGTCTTTATGCCCGCATCGTTGAGGACGTATATCTCTATGGAGAGCGCCTCAACGCCGTCGCGCGTGGTCTCTTCCCACTCGCCCTGCATATAGTTTTGTATATAGTCGTCGTTTTCGGCGGCGGGCGAAGCGTTGTAGTTACCGAAGTTGTACCTGTCCATAACTATGGAACCGTCGCTCATGAGTTTGAGCCAGAACGCGCCCTTTGCAAAGCTGAACGTGTCAAGGTCTTCGCCGTCCATTACGCCCGAGAGCTGATAAGATATGGTGACGGGGCCTTTGTTATTGTCCTTGTCATCATCGTTACCGCCGCCCGAACATGCTGCCAAAGCAAGCGAACCTACCGCCAGGATACCGGCAAACAAAGCTAAAAGAAACCTTTTTAATTTCATAAAAAATCCTCCGTGCGGCAAAGCCGCTGTTTTAAGGCAGCGCGCATATTGCGCGCTGCCGATTTATACTTAATTTTCATCGTCGGCGGTCTTAATTTTTTCCGCCCTCTCCTTCATGAAGCACGCCACTATCCCGGCGGCCGCGCTTATAAAGAACGTCACCGAAAATATTATGCCGAGCGTTGCATTGCCGCCTATAAAGTGCACGCCGTTCCATACGTCCGATATGGAGGGCAGCGCCGCGTTTACGGTAAGCGCAAAACCCACAATATACAGCAGCGCGCTTACGAGCGGAGCGACCTTGATGTCTGAAAAAATCACAACTATCTCTGCCGCCGCCCCTACAAGCATGAGCGCGAAGCCGGCAGCCGAAAAAGTCCTGTCCGCGGCATCCGTGGCGACGTACATCACGGCTCCCACAAACGCGATGGCCGCGGCGGCAAGGCCTATATAAAAACCTATAGTCCTGTTTTTAAAAGCGTTACGTACAGAGAACATTATTCATTGCCCTCCTTATTTTTTCTAAGGCTCAATACATAGCCCGTGCCAAAGGCAATGACCGATATGCCGAGGAATACCCCGAACACGGCATTTATCGCCGTAAGGGCAGTCTGCCACCAGGGCACGAAGTCGGGTACCTCCACGCCCACCTGTATGCCGTTTACAAGATTGGAACGCGAATAGGCATAGTAATAATGCCTGTTTACTTCCTTCATCTTAGTGAGGATGTAGCCGTCCTGCCTTGCAAGCTGAATGAGCTGCTGCCTTCTGTCGGTATCGTTATTGAACATATCGGTGCCGAAAGCAACGCATTCGGCAGTATGCACGTAGTCTGCGGCGTCCTTTGAAGAGTCGGTAAGGTTTACGCCCTTAAAGCCCCATTCGCCACGGAGCACGTCTATAAGGGCGGCTTCGCTGGCGGCACCCGCCGTAGCGCCTATGCGGTTAAAGCAGGTCATTGTGGCAAGAGCACCGCCTACGTCATCGCGCAGAGCGCCTTCAAAACAGCGCAGCGAGCCTTCGCGGAAGCCCTGTTCGTTTGCAAACGTAGCCACACCGTGGCGGTTTGTCTCCTGATCGTTTCCCGCAAAGTGTTTGATTGCCGAAAGCAGCCCGCCTTCCTGCATGGTCTTTACCTGAGCCGCTCCGCAAAGGTAGGACATGTTTGCGTCTTCGGAATAGTATTCGGAATTTCTTCCCGAATACGCCGTGCGGTGCCAGTCGGCTCCGGGGCCGAATATCATGGAATAGCCGGCATAGAGCGCGTCTTCGGCGAACAGTTCGCCGCGCTCGGCAAGCAGGTCAAGGTTCCACGTGCTCGCCATGGTAACCTGGTCTACATACAGCGTTATTCCCTCGCCATTGCCCCTGGAATATGTGGAGCCGAGGCCCTTGGGGCCGTCCGTATTGGAGTTAGCCGGTTTGTTCACCGACGCTATCTTGTCATTACCCATGCGCTCGCCCATAATATTGGCAAGGTCGGAAATAGAGAGCTGGTCGATGAATTCTTCCCACGCCTCATCATCGTCGGCGGCAACGTCCTTCATCTGCACGAATTCTATACCCGCATCCTCGCTCACGGTCACGGAGCTTACCGCAGGTGCGTCGGCAGGTTTTGTATATGTTTTACCTGCGAGCAACGTCTTGAGCTCGTCATTTGCAGACAAACCGGTATAAGACTTGGGATATG
>CALXUL010000329.1 GCA_944391635.1 uncultured Clostridia bacterium
CTTTCGCTATGACATTGACGGAGGAAGGATCTGTTTTATGTTTACCCGGCTTTTGATCGATTGTTATTACGATCGGTTTGACGGATTAACTTGATGCAAGATCAAACTTTTTTGATTGTCAGTATTAATATGTTTTTTCGTGCCCGTGTAGGATAAACTAAAATTTTATTGTGTCAGAATAAATAAGAGCGCCGTTTGTATGGCTTACGCTTAACGCTTCGAGAGAATATAGCAGTTAAAATCACAACGTTGAACCCACTTCTTTTGAAAATAGTTGGGTTAAGTTGCGTAAGCAGGCTTTTGAGAGAGCGTTTGCGACAAACTGTCAAATATACAAATAAGGAAATTCGTCCATAGAAAACTATGAATTTTATGTTTATACTTGCGCATCGAAATGTTTTTTCTTCTTCGGCTTTGTATCAGGACGACAATTATTTACAAGGGGACAAACATAAGAGCGATAATATAATATTTAATTTAGTTATGTTATTGTTGATTTAATTGCCGGCAAATGATAAAATAAAAAAGTACAAAGATGGAAGTATTTTGGATGTACATAGGGGGATAATATGGCAACCAGAGTTAAAAATATACCGTCGCCAGCAATACTGATGAACTCAATGAGGTCCATCGGGTATTCATTCAAAGCTGCTGTTGCAGACATTCTGGATAATTCAATATCTGCATCTGCGAAAAACACATGGATTTATTTTCCTGCTTATGATTGCGGTAATTTATATCTTGCGATTCTCGATGATGGTTTCGGGATGAGTAAGTCAGAGCTTTTCAATGCGATGAAATATGGCAGTGAAAAAGAATTCTATGGAGAAAAAGATCTTGGCAGGTTTGGAATAGGTCTTAAATCAGCTTCACTGTCTCAGTGTAAGGTTCTGACAGTATTATCAAAAAAAGATAGCAAAATCAATGCTTATCGCTGGGATCTGGATGCAGTAAAGGATGAATGGGAATGTCTCGAACTGACTGAATCCGAGATGCAGGAATGTCCATGTTATGAAAAACTTGAGGAGCTTTCACAAGGGACACTTGTTCTGTGGCAGAATTTTGATATTGCTTATAAAAAATCAAACGGACACACTTATGAATATCTTTCTGAAAAGCTGGAAGAATGTGAGGGGCATCTTCGTCTGATTTTTCACAGGTTTATGAGTCGTAAAACAAATCCGGTCAGTTTTTATATCAACGATGATAAACTGACAGGGTATGATCCGTTTCTGGAAAACCATAGTAAAACAGATCCAAAAAAGCCTTCAGAGATTCCTGTTACATATGAAGAAAATGGTGTTGAAAAAAAGGCATACATCCGTGTACAGCAATATATATTGCCTCACCAGAACGATCTTGATAAAAAAGACATTGAGCTGCTTGGCGGAATAGAAGCTTTGAAGGATAATCAGGGGTTTTTTATTTACAGGAATGACCGGCTTATAATTTACGGGACATGGTTCAGGCTTTCTTCCCGTTATGTTAATAATGAGCTGTATAAATATGGCAGAATAAAAGTCGATATTCCTAACTCTCTTGACGAGATCTGGGATATAGATATCAAGAAGCAGAATGCTGTAATTCCGAAAAACATAATTAATCTTCTCAGAAAATCAGTAATGAATGTCTGCGAGATTTCAAAGGAAAAGACAGGAAAGCGCGCCAGGCTGGAAAGTGATGCTGACAGTGCAGGAATATGGACAAAAAATGTCAGTAGAAATGGTAAAGATATTTTCCATATCAATACTCAGGCTCCGTTTATCAAAGGGTTTCTTGATTCGTTCAGAGATGAAGACAGAGCAAAGATACTCAGATTTATTGATGTTATTTCTTCAAATCTTCCGTTTGATGACATTTATGTGTCCGTATGCAATAAAAATAACGAGACAGAAGCAGATGAAGGAATAAACGATTCCTTGATCATGATGGGCATTGAGCAGTTCCATACAATTAAGGAAACGAGACAATGCAGCGATGATGTCGCTTTGGAAAAGCTTTGCAAATATCCGCCGTTCAATGATGAAAGAACGGCAAAGGAAATTAGAAGGAGGATAAAGGGGGATGAATAGCAGAAAGGATATTGTGAACAATTGGCTTATATTGTTTGCATCACATTACAGAACGATGAAAATGGTGAATCCTTCTGAAAAAATTGATGATGCTTTTATCAGAGATTTCTTTGACAGAACTATTGATCAGTATGGCGAGAGCATTCTTCTGAGCGATGATGAGAAAGAAGAGGTTGTCCGGAAAATCAAGGCAAGTTACAGTGTGTTCCAGGAAGAAGGATGCGCCCTTATCGGTGATTACGATCATGACTTTGACTGGTATAAAAAGCTGAAGGAAACCGAAGGGTATGACGAATATTATTGGGAGAGATATAAAAGGCATCTTATAAGTAAAAATTTTGATAAAAATGTTATTGATCGTCTTGAAAACTCCACTCTCGAAAGTGTAATGTCATATATCGGGAACCCGTCGGAAGAAGCTGCTTATAGTATAAGAGGACTTGTTGT
>CALXUL010000330.1 GCA_944391635.1 uncultured Clostridia bacterium
AAGAAGGTGAGCTTGTCACCTTCTCGAGATGTCAGCTTTAAATCCCCTGATTTATAAATCTCCCAAGCTATTTTGACTTTTTTTCAGTTTTTTCCGCCTGTTCTTTAATCCCCATAATTACAGGCAAAAGCCTTGCACAGCATTCGGCGTGGATTTCATTCACTAAATCACTTGCACCAAGCCCGATAAACTGTGCATAAGTTGTATATTCAACCGGTTTGCCGTCTTTTTTAAGCACGGGCTTATTTTCAAATCTCAAAAAACAGCGGTTGGCAGTTCTTGTAATATCGTTAAAGACCTGAAAGTCGATTATATCAGCTGCGTTTGGTGTTCTAAATACAAACTTTGGCGGGTTTTCAAGGTCTTTGAACTGAGACGGAACAACTGTTATATCCTCTAAATTTTGAATTTCAATTTCCATTATTAATCCTCAAAAGGGGTACAAAATGTACCCCTTATGCTACTACTTCTTTTAAAACGCACGGAACAAGGTCATCATCAGGTGTATTTCTGAAATTAGCCGTGTAAGTTTGTGCGTCATCAACAGTTGCACCGATATTATATGAAGTAACTGCAATAGGTGCAAAGTAAGACATAACGTCACCACCTGCGGACGGTTTATTTAAAACTAAACGCATAATGAGCGTTTCGCCGTCAATTTCTGTAACTTCTACTGTTTGGCCGGTTTGAGTTACAATCGGAATGAATTTAGACATAAGATATTCAGACACATTAATTGTTGTAATACCTTCTAATGTTCCTGTAGCATCTGTAAAACCAGCTCTGTAACTTCTTTGAGTGTCACATAAGGTTGTAACATCAATTTCATCAGCTGAATATTCTACAGAAAAGTTTGTTATGTCACATTTTCTAGTCAAAGTCAGCGGAATAACATTGTCACCTTCAGCGGGTGTGATTTCAGGGGAACCCTTAAATACATAGTCTGCCTGTAATCCCGCAGGAAGTGCGGAAGATGTTGCAGCTACAGCAGCTACAATGTAATAACCGTCTGTCAATGCCGTTGAGCCGTTACCTGCAATTAAAGTTCCTTTTGTTGCGGCGTAGACTTCGCCATCTTTACCTACTAATCTTTTTGTTTGGTCTGCCATTTTTAAAATCTCCTCATTTGTAATATTGAATCTGCATTGCTAATATACTTGAATAAAGTCCGATATTCGGGTTTGTCATTGTACGGCTCGAGTTATACTGATTTAAGCCGATTTTATATTCCCCTAGCTGTTTTATACCTTCAACAAACGTAAATAACTGTTGATAGATATAATCCGCTGTTGATTGTGAGCCTGTATAAATATTCCACTGGGTGAAGCTTTCGCCGTCTGTGTAGTTATCTTCATTGCAGAGAACCTGCCTTGTGCCGTCCATACCGAGCGAATACTGAATAATATAAGGCTCTTTTGTTTTCGGGTGGATTTCACCGTAACCGAAAGACAGATTAAAGCCCTCGACTTTAAAGTTCTCTTTTATGTACTCAAATAAAAGTTGTTCAAACATTATCAATCACTTATTTATTAATGTATCAATTTCGTTTTTTAATTCGGTCAAATATTCCTTATAATCCCAGCCCTCAATCTTGCAAACTGAAATATCGCATGCAATATCCGCTAAAAGACGATGTTTTAATTGTTCTCTTGCCAGCTTTTGCAGGGCTTTTCGTGTTTGTTCGTCCAGCCGAAAATTTTGTTTATTTTTCATCTTCAATCTTTATCAGGGCGTCTTTGTACTCACCGCCAAACAGGCTTTTACCGTTCCAGTACCATTGATAGCCCAAAGGCTGAACACTAGCATTTTTTAAGGGTTTCCACCCCTCAGGAATATAATCAAGCAGCGGAAATGTAAAACCCTTTGCTGTTTTTAATTCTTTAAATTCTATATTTTCGAACATTCTTAACTCTGTATTTTTTTAAGTCGTTTTTAAAATTCTTCTGGAATATTCCGCCTACTTGCTTTTGAACCTTTAAGGCAGCGTTTCGCATAATTGCAAGCGGTTTTGTCCCGGGGTGATTTACACGTTTTGTGAAAACATCCTCTCCGTCTGATTTAAAATGCAGGGCTTTTGCTGTCTTAGGCTCGATTACGTGCGGTTTTGTACCATACTCTAAATCCGCTGAATAATCAGCATTTGCAATAACCTTATTTTTTCCGTCAAAGCCGATATTGTTTCTGTAATAGCCGCTATCAACAGGGGCGGCTTTTTTCGCTTCATCCTCAACTTTGAACCCTGCTTCTTGCAGGGTTGAAGCCGTTGCATTCTTTAAAACAAGGCTAAAATCAGGTAAATCAAAACTAATCTTTGTCGACATTTTTTGGACACCTATTGGACAGTATTGGACAACGATATTTATATTACAACTTGAACCCTTCTTTTATTAGGGTTTTGCCGTTTTGCATAATTGGACAACATTGGACACACTAATGCATGATTAAAGTCCCTCTTGCGTATAAACAAGGTTATATTCAGCGTGCTGTCCTCTTTTTGGTGTTACTCCCGTTATCCCGTCTGGCTTTACGGGTGCACCTGCTATCTTATAGCGGTTGCCTTTGTATTCAAGTATGTCTTTTTCTCCAAAGACAACGGAAATATCACAAAATAACAAAGCGTCTACGTTTGTTGTATCTTTGCCGTTGTTGTAGACCTTTGAACCTGTTGAGGGTTGGATAAGACCTTTGAATATGCCTTTTGTGACCCATTCACCGGGATTAGAAAAATACGGCTCTTTATATTCAAGAATATTTATTGTTTTGTAGCGTGATTTTAAAGACATTTAAACACCTATATAAATGGGCTTAGGGGCGGAATTGCACCGCCTTCTTGGGTTAATCACTCCCTATGTTACCAGCACAAAGAAATTGATTAGTTTTCTTTGCTGCAACAGTCGCCGACAACGTCAGCCGCTTTACTAATTAAGCTACCTAATGCCATAAACCTATGTAAATCTCACTCTTTTAAAAGCCTATAATGTATATTGTTGCAATCAGTGCTATAACACCCGTTTTGATTGTATAATTAACATCTTTACTGTAACTCATCAACAGCAAGCATATTAACTGTATTGCAGACAGTACAAACTTTAATAATAAAAGCATTTAAGTAAATCTCACTCTTTTAAAACTTTCCAGTCCTGAAACAATTTCAGAGGGATAAGCCATTGAACCGATTAAGTAATCGGCTTTTGTATAGCTGTAATTTCCGATATGCTCACTCTGCAAGTCTGTCGGGACCCCACGGTCGAAAGTATCATAAGAAATCATTTGAGCTATGATTTTTTCAACGCTTTGAGGTAAACCTGAAACAA
>CALXUL010000331.1 GCA_944391635.1 uncultured Clostridia bacterium
ATACCGCGAACGAGGACGCGCGCCGCGCCCCGTCGGGATCGCCCGAGCCGAGTGCGCGCGACATCACCGACGCGCCGCCTATCCCGAACAGGTTGGCGGTCGCGGTCAAGAGCATATAGATGGGCAGACACAGCGTGACCGCCGCGACCATCGTCTCGTCGCCCAGCCTGCCGACAAAGAAGGTGTCGGCAAGGTTGTAGACAATCGTAATCAGCTGGCTGACCACCGTCGGCAACACGAGCGAGACGACCGCCTTGGGGACGGGCGCCTTTTCGAAGATATATTTTTCCTTTTCGGACAGACGTGCCTGCATGCTTACAGTATAGTACGCCGGGCGCATTGTTGTCAATGTCCGCGACGCGCGTCGAATTTTCGCGTCGGTATTGCATTGTGGACGGATTGCTGATATAATAGAGAAAAAGGGACCCAACGGAGGAACTATGGACGTAAAAGAAGCGATAGCGGCTCGGTACAGCTGCCGCGCATACAAGCCCGAGGACGTAGACGACGCACTTATCCGCGACTGTTTGGAATGTGCGCTGCTCGCGCCGTCGGCGTGCAACAAGCAGCCTTGGAAATTTTATGTCGTCAAGGGCGAAAAGAAGGCGAAGATTGCAAATTACACGCAGCTTTTCGGCGCGAACGGCTTTACCGACGGGGCGCCCGCGCTGATCGTCGTCACCGCAAAGCCGTCCGCAATCGATAAGGCGGCGGACAAGATCAAGAACTTGGATTTTTCCGCCAACGACCTGGGGCTTGCGGTCGGGCATCTTTGCCTGCGCGCGACGGAACTTGGGCTGGGGACGTGCATAATAGGTTGGCTGCAGGCGAAAAAGATTGCAAAGGAGCTGCCCCTTTCGGTCGGCGAAAAGGTCAAACTTATCGTCGCGATCGGGCATCCCGCGGACGAAGCGCGCCCCAAAAAGCGCAAATCCGCGGACGAAAAGATAGTTTTCGAGGAGTGAATATGAGCGGAAATCAAAAGAGATTCAAGGTCAAAAAACAGAGGGCGTTCGGCGTGGCGATGTTCCTCACTGTAGGGCTGATCGCCGGCATTCCCATGATTGTGCTCGGCGCGGGCAACGGCATCACCGCGGTGATGGTCATAGGCATAATTTTGACGGTGCTCGGCTTTTACGGCACGCCGGTCGCTTGGGTGCAATATTCCAACCAAAGTCTGCACGGCGCGGTGCTTGCGGCGATAGAGGACGAGGGCTTGGTGACGGTGTCGGCAATCGCCGCCCATCTCGGCAAAAACGACAAAAACGTGCGCGCAAGCGTGGACTATCTGATCGCGCAGGGCTGCCTCAAAGGCTATGTCCTCGACGCCGAGGGCAACATCGCGCGCTCCGCGCCCAAACAGGGAGATTACATCGACCTCGGCAAGTGCCCCAATTGCAACGCGCCTCTCGTGTTGAGAGACGGCGAGATCAAGTGCGCCTATTGCGGCACCGTCGTGCGTAAAAAAGATATGTGACGCGATCGCTTGACGAGCGCATATTCACAGATTATAATATAACCAACAACGCGGCCCCGGCCACGGTGCGCATCCGATGGGCGATGACCAGCACCGTCTTGCCGGCCAGCAGGCGGGAGAGCGCGCCCTGCACCTTTGTCTCGTTTTCCACATCTCTTTTGACCTGCTGTCAAGATGTTCGGTGAAAACGGCTGGCCGTATTCTCACCGCTGAAAACAGCATTCATGAGATCATCTTCAGCAGGAGCGCTTCCATAAAAATAGTGGGCGATCATAGATGTGCTCCTCTTGATTCTTTGGTCTCCGCCTCCTGACGAATCCTCTTTAATAATCAAGCAGGATGGGTACCTGCTGTTCCTCGGCAAAGCGTATAGCCCGCCAGAATATAGAGAAAGCAAACTTGGCCAGGGATTGGGTGTCATACTGGGTGTGCTCCGGGATGTCCGCCTTATTGTACTACCCCTCTGGGCCTATGGCGCCGTCCACCGGGTAGCCCTCAGTGTCGGCCCAGGTGAGAATGGTATCCTCGTCGGTCTGCCACGCCAGCTGGTTCAGCTTCTCCAGTCCCTTCCTCAGTCCGCCCACCGTGCCGATCATCGCCAGGTCGTCGGTAGGCAGAGGGGGCTGAAAGAAGAAGGCGTCCGCCAGAGGTAGCCACCAGGTAGCCCCACGGAACAGGGACCACACCCGTGCCTCGTCCGATGCGAGGCGGACGATCAGAGGATGCTCCCCAAAGTCCCGGTTCTTCTCCACGGTGGACGGCACAGGCTCCCCATATGTATGGCAGGCGGCCACCAGCAACATAGCGCCGAAGGCGTCACCACGCAGCTGTCCGCATCGATGTCCGGGGAGGCCGGCTCGTGGAACACATGCTCGAACGCACCAAAATACTGCCGGATGTGTCCCACGACGGCCTCCATCTCATCCTCGGTGTAGATCTCGGAAACGCCGGATGCTTCATCTTACGGGCTTTTCCCCATCCGGATTATTTTCGCCGCTGCCGTCCGGATCGCCGCCGGGTTCCCAGGAGATCTTCAGGGTCATCTGCTCCTCCGGCAGACCCACGCCCGGGCTGCGGGTAATGGCGCGCTTGTCATCCGCCGTAAAGCCGATGGTCTCTCCGTCGTGAAGTTCCACATCATTTTCCAGCACATAGGAGGCGAGGCTGGCCAAAAAGTCCAGCAGATCATAGGGGTCGGCGTCGGTGTCCAGAACCTCCATCTCATCTTTGCCGAAGGCCTCCATGCCGTAGGTATAGCCGTTCAGCCCCTTCTCATTCCGCCATAGGCCGAACCAGATCCAGTTGAAGATGGGCAGTTTGTCTTCCTTCAGCATATCGGCAAAGCCCTCGTAGAACTGGGGCTCGAACACCACGCCGCTGGTATAGACGCCTGTGGCATATTTCTGCCGGCAGCAGACGGCCACCACCTTGGTGAACAGCTTGCCCTTTTCCAGCAGATCTTTTTCTTTGCCCAGCACCGCCACCAGAATGTGGGCGCGGTGCTCTCTGGCGACCTTGACCGCATCTTCCCACATATAGTTGTTTTCCGCGTTGGCCTCGGCTTCTCCGTCGGGGATAGGAAAGTCGGCCAGACTGACGGCGGCCAGCATATCGCCCACCTCAAATACCAGCGCGTCGTCGTCCTTCTCCCCACTGGCGTCATATTCATCCACGGGGATGTCCCACTTTTCCTGCATGTCCCGGATGAACTGCTCCTTGTCCCATTCTCCCCTGGACAGCAGCACAAAGCCGGTGAATACACCGGTGCCGGACGCCTCATCCTCTTCTCCATTGGAACCGCCGCCGGAGGGACCGTCTTCCTCTTCATCCGGGTCAAAATCGGACTCGGGACGCAGACTGCGGATAAACGCCTCAAAGTTGTCCGCCAGGGGGGTGATCTTATAGTCGTTTTCCTGGTCCACATGCACCACGGCGGGCTCCCCCTGAGGGCCGCAGGCCCGGTAGTCCAGGAAAATCATATCGTGTCCGGCACTGGGGCAGTCGCAAATGGCCACGCCGATGGCCGGATACCCCCACTCTTCGATCATAAACGGGCTGCCAAATTCGCCGCAGAGGGAGTAGTCCTTTTCCCGGCCTATGCCGAAGATGCCGGTGATGGCCACATGGTCCTCTGCCCAGCTGGTAGACTCAGCAGTGGGACAACAGGTGTTCACCGGGATACCGCCGTTGTGCCGCTTCATGAGCCAGATGTAGGCGGAGGGCAGCTTATAACCCAATTCCTGCTCTACGCTGGCGATGAGCGCATCGCTCGGCGGATCGCCGACATACTCCCGAAGCGCATACTCGCTGTCATCCCAGAAGCCGTCGAAATCAAAGCCCGCAAAGGGCGTGCTTCCGG
>CALXUL010000332.1 GCA_944391635.1 uncultured Clostridia bacterium
GTGCTTCCCCCTAAGGGGGAAGATGTCACCGAAGGTGACTGATGAGGGCATGTAAAAAAGTATCCGATTATGATGGAAAGGGAAACGAGTTTTTCCCTTATCCGCCAGGCGCATAAGTTTGCCGGCCACAATGAAAAAAATTATTTTTTGGAGATAGAACGATGCAAGAAAAATTGGAAGAGATCCGCCGCGCCCTCAGCGCGGGGATCGGTCAAGTGCAAGACCGCAAAGCACTGTTCGAATTGAAAATGAAGTACCTCGGCAAAACGGGCGAGATCTCCGCGCTGTCCAAAGGGATGCGCGACGTTTCGCCCGAAGACCGCCCCGCTATGGGCAAACTGGTCAGCGAGGTGCGCTCTTGGGCGGAAGAACTGTTCGCCCAAACGGAGGAAACGCTCAAAAAGCGAGAGCTGGAAGCGCGCTACAAGAGCGAGCGCGTGGATGTCACCATGCCCGCACGCTTTGCGGAAACGGGCACCCTTCACCCCGTCAACATCGTCCGCAAAGAGATCATCGAGTGTTTTGACGGCATGGGCTTCGAAATTTATGAAGGGCCCGAAATCGAAAAAGATTACTACAACTTCCAGGCCCTCAATATTCCCGCCGACCATCCCGCGCGCGATATGCAGGATACCTTCTTCGTCACCGAAGAATTTCTGCTCCGCTCGCAGACCTCGTGCGGACAGATCCGCGTGATGGAGAGCAAAAAGCCGCCCATCAAGATCCTCAGTCCGGGCAGGGTATACCGCTCTGACAGCGACGCGACCCACTCGCCTATGTTCCATCAGATGGAAGGACTGGTCGTCGATAAGGGCATCACGCTGTGCGACCTCAAGGGTATTCTCGACGAATTTGCCCGCCGCATGTTCACCAAAGAAACAAAGACCCGCCTCCGCCCGTCCTATTTCCCGTTTACGGAACCGAGCGTAGAGGTCGACCTTTCCTGCCATAACTGCGGCGGCAAGGGCTGCCGCATCTGTAAGGGTACGGGATGGATCGAGATCCTCGGCGCTGGCGTCGTCAACCGCCGCGTGCTCGAAAACTGCGGCATCGACCCCGACGTATACACCGGTTTCGCGTTCGGTATGGGACTGGAGCGCATCGCGATGATCAAATACGGCATCAACGACATGCGCTACCTATTCGAAAACGACGTGCGCCTTTTGAAGCAGTTCAAGGATTAAGGAGGACTCTGCAATGAAAGTACCTTTCAGTTGGCTTAAAGATTATGTAGATATCGATATTTCCGCACAGGCATTGCAGGAAAAGCTCTTTTCCTGCGGTTTCGAGGTGGAAGAATTGCGCTACGTCGGCGAAGAGATCGATCGCTGCGTAGTCGGCAGGATCACCCGCATTGAAAAGCATCCCGACGCAGACAAGCTCAAAATATGCCGGCTCGACTGCGGCGCATACGGCGAAGATATTCAGATCGTCACGGGCGCAGACAATGTGTTCGAGGGCGCTCTTGTGCCCGTCGCTCTCGACGGCTCTTCGCTGCACGGCGGCGTCAAGATCAAAAAGGGTAAACTGCGCGGCGTCGAATCGTGCGGCATGCTCTGCTCCGGCGAAGAACTGGGCATCACCGACGACTGGTATGACGGAGCCGACGTGAATGGCATCCTCATCCTGCAAGGCGAGATCCCCGTCGGTACCGACATCAAACAGGTCGTCGGGCTGGACGATTACATCTTCGACATCGCCGTCACCGCCAACCGCCCTGACTGCCAAAGCGTATACGGCATCGCGCGCGAAGTCGCGGCGGTGCTCAAAAAGCCGTTGAAGCCCGTCGAGCTCACCTACGAAGCGTCCTCGTGCAGCACGAGCAAGCGCGTCTATGTCCATGTGCAGGCGCCCGATCTGTGCCCCCGCTATATCGCCCACTATGTGCGCGATCTGAAGATCGAAAAGTCCCCCCTGTGGATGCGCCGCCGCCTCGCCCTTTCGGGGCTGCGCGCCATCAGCAACGTGGTCGACATTACCAACTTCGTCCTCTTGGAACTGGGACAGCCCATGCACGCGTTCGACCTTTCTCACATCGAAAAGAACGAGATCTGTGTCCGCCGCGCCCATGCGGGCGAAAAGATCGTCACCCTCGACGAAAAAGAATTTACCCTGTCCGAAAACAATCTCGTCATCGCGGACGGTGTCAAGCCCGTCGCATTAGCGGGCGTCATGGGCGGCCTGAACAGCGGCATCACGCCGGAAACGAAGGAAGTGCTCTTTGAAAGCGCAAAATTCGAACGCGCCAATATCCGCCGCACCTCCCGTGCGCTGGGGCAGAAGAGCGATTCGTCCGCCCGCTTCGAAAAGGGTGTAGACGCCTATACGACCGGCATCGCCATCAACCGCGCGCTCAATCTCATCCAAGCGCTCGGCTGCGGTACGATCGCCTGCGACCGGTTCGACATCGAAGAGAAGATCGCCGAGCCGACCGTCGTCAAAACGTCGTATGCCCAGATCAACGCCGTCCTTGGCATCGAGGTGCCCAAAGAGGAGATCAAGGGCATCTTAAAGCGCCTCAATTTCAACGTATCCGCCAAGGGCGATGCCCTCACCGTCATTGCGCCCGCCTACCGCGAGGATATCGAAGGGTATCCCGACCTCGCCGAAGAAGTCATACGCATGTATGGCTACGACCATATCGTAGGCACCTTCATGCCCACGGCGCAGGTCACGGGCGGCGGCTTTTCGCCCGCCCAGCGGCTGGAAGAGCGCGCCAAGCGCATCGTGCGCGGGCAGGATTATAACGAGATCATCACCTATTCCTTCATCTCTCCCAAAGATTATGCGCTTTTGCGCATCGGCGAAGAGGCGGATAGGGCGATCCGCATCAAAAACCCGATCGGCGAGGATATGAGCCT
>CALXUL010000333.1 GCA_944391635.1 uncultured Clostridia bacterium
GATTGCATCAGCGTGCGGTTTTTCGTGTGTTGGCGTGTGTTCCTCCACCACCTCATAGCCCATCAGGGCGGCGGCTTCATACGGATTATTACGAAATAGTGTGCAATTGACATTTCTCCAGACCAAGTCGCATCCAGAACTTCCAATCCCGCAAGTATTACAATGAGTCTCAAACACTTCTCCCGTCTCAGGGTTACGAAACTTCATGCTCGTCCTCCTTTCCCATTCGAGCGCCACAGTTGGGGCAGTAGTTGTGCTTGTAGTCCTGCGGACAGCCGCACAGCGAGCATCGGCACACCCAGTGAACGCCAGGATTGAGTACGGTGGGATTGATGTCGTTCCATCTCCCGTGCCGCACCGGGGCAACGTCGGCGGCGGGCATATAATGCACTTCTGCCATAATCTCAATGGCATCATGCCCAAACGCTTTTTTCTTGTTTGGATTGTTCAAACCGTTTTCAATGAACTTTTCAACGGATTCCCGTTCAATGTATTCAGCCATCCTGCTCTCCTTTCATTACTGCTTCTGCCGCCTCTTTTGTAAAGAACACAAAATATCCAATATCCATATTAGTGACTTGCATTGTCCTACCGTTATCAAATTCAATTACAAGGCGAATCCCACGATCAGTCATTCCGACATAAACAACTTTTGCTGAGTAAGTTCTTTTAGAAGTGGTATATCCGTACATTCTTTACACGGAAACACCACGCACCGCCCCTCCCGCTTGGCCTGAACCACTTCCTTGAGTTCGTCCAGGTCGTACTCGTCTCAAAAGCAATGTTCGTATATACAATGTCTCCTAGCCCAGGATGTCCTCGATGGAAGCGAGGCACTTATAAAGGCTTTCATAACTTGGATTCTCCGATTTGTTTCTTGATGGAGGCGGGGTCCTCATTTGTCCATAGGCATTCTCAGTCAACCGCTTCATTTCTCCAATTCCTCCATCCTGGCCTTCAACTTAATGATTTCTTCCGGCTCCAGGCCCGTGTCCTCATAGGCGGCGAGGCGGCTCCATGCAGCCTCTTCCCAGGGGCAATCATCTGTGCAATATCCAGATCGTTCAATACACTCCGGCCCCTTGAAATGCGTGCAGCACACCTTGTTCTTGTGTACTGTGTTCCCATATTTAGTTAACCGCTCCATTCAGTCCTCCTTCTCCGGGCCGCGCTGTAGATACTTTGGCATACACTCTGCCCACGGCCCTAAAACATTCTCTGCCTCCTGCATGGCCTCAATTTCGTATTCGTGCGGAAACTCTCCGTCTTTGTTATCGTAGGCATACCACATCATTGCAAGGGCACGCTTCACCTGCTCCAACTCGGCCCGCAGCCTCTCGTTTTCGGCCTGGAGCGTGGAGAGGGCGGTGGCGGCATCCAGAAGCAGATCCTCAATATCGCTCCCGTAGGCTTCTTGCCCTAGCCGCTCAATCAGTTTCTCAATGTCCATCAGGTATTACCGCCTTTTATCAATTATTCTTTGGATTATTGTGCCAACCCACACAGAGCAGACAACGATAATCCCGATCTGGAAAATGTCAAGTTCTATCATGTGTCCTCCTCTCCCTCCGGCTAAAAGTGCAGTTTTACTCCCGGAGGCAACCCCGGAATATCCCTCCAAAAAAGAGCCTCGAATCCGGAAAATGGTATAAATTCCGGTTCAAAACCTCCAAATGGACATTTCCAGACTGCACTTGATACTTTCCCGTACATCCCCATTATCAAGCACACAGCCCCATCTTCTGGAGGTTCGTTTTTGACATCATGCCAACCATCCTCCGGTATCGGCATCCACCATTTCACGTCCTCATGGGGTTTATATGCGTCCGGTGAGAATAACACAGGCCAGATATTTTGTCGCCCGGTCGGGAGATAGGCTCTAAGTGCCGAGTCTTGCACGGCTCCAAACTTTGTGATGATTAAAACCTTTTCCCCTTCATCTGGGAGAAACTCTTTTGTGGATACCCACCACGGCTCATTCTGTCTCATCGGCTTCTCCCTCCGGCGGGCGGCGGTAGGCGATCCAGGCTTCTCCATATCCGTCAAAATCCCATGACCAATAATCTACTCCTGGAATTAACGCCATTGGGCTTTCCAAAACACACCACATAGGTTCATCCTTTTCGTGCATCCCTGTCGGGACTACCCACACCGGCTCCCCATCCATCTCCCGCAGCTGCTCCAGTGTCAGCGGCTCGTTCGGCGGGGTGAGGGTGGGCGCAGTAGCAATCGCACTCTGCACCCAATCCTTATACATGATGCTCTCCGGCCACGCGCTAATTACAGCGTGAAGTGCATTTCCATCAATCGGCCGTACTGCCATCTTTCAGCGCCTCCAATCTCTCCCCAGTAAAATATGGGCACTTCTCCCATCCGCCCGCTTTTTCTGCAAACTTGCAAGATTCGGCTACGCACCGTTTCCCTTGATAATCAGGATGACCGCACTTTTTCGGCCAATCAGGATAGAACACACTGTTCAGCCCAAGAATATGAGAAATGTCAGGGTCACAGAATTTAGGCTCAGTTAAGCGCTTAAAATAGTCCCTCACCTCTACCGGAATATCCTCAAACTTTGCAAATTCCTCAACCAATCCAGTATCAGTGTGTTTCAGAGTGTATGCAGTTTTCTTTCCGTTGGTAAAATATCTACAATCAATGCTCATTTTTTCGTTTCCTCCAGTTTGTTTAATCTCTCCATCACCATCTGTATGGCCTCGTCCGTCATGGGAGCGACGCAGTAACAATATGGCGCATCGAGTTCATAACAAACCCGTCCACATTCAGAGCATCGGAAAACCGCATCTTCTGCAAGATACAATCTCCCGTGCCGCACCGGGGCAACGTCGGAGGCTGGTTTCCCATCAACGCAATGTCTGGCTATTTTCTGCATGAGCAAATAGTAGTCCAGATTATCGGTGTCGAAATTTAGGCGGTATCCATCAGGCCCGCTCCTTGTGCTAAATCCTGTTGCCATCCTGCTCCCTCCGTAGTGCGGCCATAGCCTTACTCAATTCATCCAGGTCGTACTCGTCGCCCAGGATATCCTCGATGGCGGCGAGGCGGTCAACCAGTTTATTGAATTTTTCGCAGTCCTCGCAGGAAAAGTCTTCTTTGCAACAATGCTCACTGCATTTCATGTAGTATCCATCTGTTTTCTTGTAGTGCTGTTCTGTCAGCCGTTCCATGTCAGTCCTCCTTCGGGCCACTTGCCCCGGACGGATAAAATCCTTTGCAGTTTTTCCCGGTACACCAGCCGCGCATATCTACGCATTTATTACACCTGTTTTTACAGAATATGGCCGGGTTTGGAACTCCGTCTGTCACATAATCAACGAAATCTTCAATTAAAGCATCCCGTTCCGCTTTCACCTGCTCCAGTTCATAACTCTCAGTCGCCGCAAGTGCATCGACCATCTGTTCATAGTATTTTTCTTCCTGCTCCAGTTCGGCCCGCAGTTTGGCGTTTTCCTCCTGGAGCATGGAGAGGGCGGTGGCGGCTTCGTCATACAACCCGCAATGATAACCCAGGGAACTGCCGTTGCTCAATCCTCTTGCGTTCAACTGCTCAATCAGTTTCTCAATGTCCATCAGGTGTCCTCCTTTCCGGTTAAAACCACCGATAGTTCAGGTCGTCCTCCAGCATCGACCAGCGGAAAATCTTGTCGTCTGGATAAATCAGTCCCTCGTCCTCCATCTGAAAGCGTCGGTCGAAGTCGTGAACAGTATGCCCGTCTGCGTGGAATGTGACCGGGCTGTCATTGTCCCATTTCAGCATCAGCGCCCACAGATCCGGGTAGTTCTTACGCAGGAGCCGGAGTTGTCCCACGCCCTGGTTGTGGCAAAACCAGCACCCGCCACGGGTTGCGGTGGTGTAAATCGGAGACAGCAGGTCGTTTTCCTCGCACCACTGGCGGCAATCGGTCTCTGTCCAACCGGCTTCCACCAGCGGGCTTTTCTTGGTTTCTGTCAAATTGTGAAAACGGTTCGGCTCATCGGCGGCGATGCCGATATACACTATACTGCCGCCTTTCTCAATCGCTTTAAGAGGTGGCATTTTTACATCACTATTGCACCATGCTCCCGTCACACTAAATGGCCACCCATAAATTATCCCCGGTCTTTTCTTGGCCTTTTCTGTTCGAACAGTGTAAAAACGTTCTTCGTATGTCCTTTTCGCTCTGATGCGCTCTACCTCAATCCCCCACCGCTCCTTGATGATCTTGTCAGCCTTGGCCTTGAACTCCACCATTGGCGGCAGATCAGCTTGGATGGTATCTGTGGCCCACACCTCCGCCGTTACAATGCGGTCGAGCGGCCAGCCGAGTTGTTCAATGGCACCGAGGCAGGCCAGTGAGTCCTTGTCAACTAACCATAACTGAGAGATAAGATATGCTCAGCCACGGTCTGCATCACCTTCCTCTCCCTCCGGCGGGCGATTTACCCGCATGGTATTCTTCAATTTCTGCCGCTGAATTC
>CALXUL010000334.1 GCA_944391635.1 uncultured Clostridia bacterium
CAGTAGCCGCCAGAACCGCACAATTGCTCAATTACCACGCACTTGCTGAGGACGCCGAAATCGATATGGTTACCGCCAAGGCATGGGTAGACATTCTGGAAACGCTTGGTATCATCTTCCTTCTGCACCCCTATTCCAACAACGTGCTGAAGCGTACCATTAAGACACCCAAGGTATATTTCTACGATACAGGTCTCGTCTGCTATCTTACCAAATGGTCAAGTCCCGAGGTTGCCGAAAGTGGCGCCATGAGCGGAGCTCTTCTCGAAAACTTCACGGTGTCCGAGATACTGAAGGGATATCATAACGCAGGACGTGAGCCGTACCTGTACTTCTACCGCGACCGCGATGCCAAAGAGATCGACGTCATTATGGAGGGCGACGGCAAGCTCTGCCCCCTGGAGATTAAAAAAACTGCCACTCCCGACAAGCGTATCATTCGCACATTCGGCGTGATTGATAAATCCCCTCTGCAACTTGGCACAGGTGCTGTTCTCTGCATGGCAGAGCAGTTTGGGGCATTTGACAGGGATAACCTTATCGTGCCCATTTGGGCGATATAATAGCAGAATATGCTGTTTGGCGAGAAGCCGAGTTTTGAGGAGATAATGCAGGGGATAGAAAAGTTAGAAACAGAAATCAACGAGATATAAGATGGAGAGAACGAAAATGGCAAAGAAAAAAGTGGAAGAAAAAATGAATTTGGACACGATTCTGTTCAAGTGTCGTGATATACTGCGTGCGGCGCGCAATTCGGGCTCGTTCTTTGAAAAGCGCGACATGATGCTCACGCTCGTATTCTTGCGCTTCATTGGCGAAAAGTTTGAGGATGGTGTTGAGAAGCTTCGTCAGGATCTTATCGCACAGGGGCTCGATCCCGATGATGAGGAAATCTTCGCGGCGTTCTTTGACGACGCTACCTTTACGGACGGTACGTACAACCTTCCCGTTGAAGCTCGTTGGTCTACCATCATCAACACGCCTGCGCCCGGACTCAACGTTGCGCTTGATACCGCCCTGCATAGCATCGCTACGAGCAGCAAACAGCTCAAGGGGTGCTTTGTCGAGGGTACTTTCACCACGCGTAATCTCGCAGCTAACGACATCAAAAAGATCGTAGACGAAGTCAATAAGATCAGCCACAAGGCATTCGGTGAGGAAAAAGACCTCATCGGACGAGTATACGAATACTTCCTCAAGGAATTTGCCGTCAACGCAACTAAGGAGGAAGGCGAGTTCTATACCCCTCACGATGCCGTGCAGTTGATTGCCGCTATGATCGAGCCTTTTGACGGTACACTCTATGACCCTTGTTGCGGTTCGGGAGGTATGTTCATTCAGAGTACCGACCTTATCCGCGAGAAGCGCGGCGACATCAGCCGTATCAACATTTACGGTCAGGAGAAAGAGCCTGCAACCTATCGCCTTGCAAAGATGAATCTTGCCCTGCGTGGGATCAGCCACAATCTCGGTGACGAGGCCGACTCTACCTTTACCCACGACCTGCACAAAGGGCTCTACTTCGATTACATCATGGCAAACCCGCCCTTCAACCTCAAGGGTTGGTACGATGAAAATCTCAAAAATGACTCTCGTTGGGCAGATTATGTAACCCCTCCCGAAAGCAACGCAAACTATGCTTGGATCCTTCATATGCTCTCTCACTTGAAAGCAACCAAGGGCGTAGCAGGTTTCCTTCTTTCCAACGGTGCTCTCGGTGATAGTGATACAGTGGATATCCGAAGAGAGCTTATCAAGAATGATAAGGTAGAAGCTATCATCATTCTCCCTCGTGAGCTCTTTATTACCACCGATATCAGCGTTACCCTTTGGATTTTGAATCAGAATAAGAAGGGCGGCGAATACCACGGCAGAACTCTGCGCAACCGTGAGAATGAAATTCTCTTTATGGATCTTCGTACTTGGACGGAAAACCCCGTTAAGAACGAAGGTAAAAAGAAAGTATTCCTGAGCGACGAGCAAATTCAGAGAGCGGCAGACATCTACCACACTTGGCAGAACGAAGGAACAGACGGAGCAAACTATGCCATTCCCGAACTTTACAGATCTGTAAAAACAAGAAAGTGGGTTGATCAAGACGGAAACGAGGGCTTGAGCATAGAGCAGCAGGGCTGGAGCCTTGTCCCCAGCAAGTATATCGAGTTTATCGATCACGACTTGGATATTGATTTCAATGCAGAAATGAGCCGTATTCAGGCTGAAATGCGCGATGTTCTTGCACAGGAAAAGCAATCTCAAAAAATGCTTGAGGATGCATTCAGGGGGATTGGATATGGCATTAACTAAATATAAACTTGGCTATTTGATAGAGCCTTGTGACGAGCGCAATTACGATGGTATATATACGCTTGATGACATTAAAGGAATTTCAACAGGAAAAGAGTTTATAGACACCAAGGCGAATATGGACGGCGTAAGCTTATCTTCCTACAAGGTTGTAAAAAATCAAGAATTTGCTTATGTTGCTGATACCTCAAGACGAGGAGAAAAAATAGCCATTGCTTTTAACGATGCTGGAAAGGCGGTTTTGATATCATCAATCTATACCGTTTTTCGTGTATCTAAGTCGAATTTGTTGAGTTCTGACTATCTGTTTATGTATTTTAACCGTCCCGAGTTTGACCGCTATGCACGCTTCAATTCTTGGGGATCTGCGAGAGAAACTTTTGACTGGGATACTATGTGCGATATTGACATAGAACTTCCAGACCTGCCTACTCAGCAGAAATATGTGGATATCTACAAAGCAATGGTTGCCAATCAGCAGAGCTACGAGCGCGGATTGGAAGATTTGAAACTCGTATGTGATGGATATATAGAGGATTTGCGCAGGAAAATGCCTTGTGAGAAAATTGGACAGTATATTGAAAGACACGATGTTCGCAACGGTCCAAATGGAACGAAAAACGTCATGGGCATAAGCACCTCAAAATGTTTCCGAGAACCCACTTCAAAGGTTAATAAAAACGAGCTCGCAAATTATAAGGTATGCCGTCCTCGTCAAATTGGATTTGTTCAGACTACTCATAACGAAAAAGTATTCACTTATGCCTTCAATAACACCGATGAAGATATAGTAGTTTCTTCAGTTAACGAAGTCTTTTCAACACAAGAGGACAAGTTGTATCCCGAATATCTGTGTATGTTCTTCAATAGAACCGAATTTGACAGATACGCACGTTTTCATTCTTGGGGTTCTGCCCGCGAGACATTCACTTGGAATGATTTAGTTGAGGTTGAAATACCAATCCCGGACATCGAAATTCAAAAATCAATCGCAAGTATTTATAGCGTATATATTATGCGCAAAAAAATCAATGAGCAGCTGAAAGCTCAAATCAAAGACATTTGCCCAATACTGATTCGGGGATCGTTGGAGGAAGGAAAATAGCAGTGGCATTTAGATTTAACATTGACAATGTTTTAGAAACCAACATAAGAGAATTAATTTCGCATGGAATCACAAGTCTTGAATACGAGGAATTATACAAAGATATCAGCAATGAAAAACTAAAAACTCTTTTTACGCATCTTCATGGCGGATATATGAATCTTTTCAGAACAATGAACGAAAGACTTCCAACTGGAGATTACGGCGCACACTTTTGGGCAGATCCAAGTAGAGAGTTGATTTTTATTATCGAACTTACCATATCTCTTCAAGGATCTCTGAAAACGACCGAATGGGCTTTTTCTGTAGATGAATATTACGATAGCTTAATCAAACAATGCAGAGAATTTTTATCCAAGAGTGGTGGCAGCACTCTTCCGCCTCATATGAATAAAATAACGCTTTATTATGTAGAACCTATTTTCAATCTTACAGAATCAGTGGTTGTCAGCGGAGAGAGCCATTCTTTTGTTTCGAATTTAAAACCCATTGGAAATGGCTCTTATGCTAATGTGTTCCGATATACTGATGAATTTTACCACAGAGATTTCGTGCTTAAAAGAGCAAAAAAAGATTTGAGTGAAAAGGAACTTCAACGATTTAAGCGAGAATTTGAGGAAATGCAATCTCTTCATTCCCCATACATAGTAGAAGTGTACTCTTATAACGAAGCAAAGCACGAATATATAATGGAACTGATGGATTTCACTTTGGAAAAATATATAAGCAAAAACAATTCATCTATGACATTGCAGGAGCGCAAAAACATAATTATGCAATTGCTTCGAGCATATGGATATCTGCACTCTAAAAACATTTATCATAGAGATATTAGTCCCAAAAATGTGTTGTTGAAACAATATGACGACGTCTTAATTGTCAAATTGTCCGATTTTGGGTTGGTAAAACTGGTTAATAGTGATTTAACATCGGAAAACACAGATTTAAAGGGATCTCTGAATGATCCTGCTCTAAAAGTCGAAGGGTTTGGCAACTATGGGTTGTTACACGAATTATATGCTATAACTTTATTATTTACGTATATAATGACAGGAAAACTGGCATGGGATAAAATTAAAGATCCTATTGTTAAATCTTTTATGGAAAAAGGAACAAATCCAGACAAAACAAAAAGATTTCAAACGCTTGAAGAACTCGGCGATGCCGTAAAATCTTGTTTGGCAAAACTTGAGATGATAAAGCAGTTTTAAAACTGGAGGTAAACATGGCAAACTTACAAAACTACAACGGTCGCTATTGCGAGTCGGAATTTGAATACGCGTTCCTCTCATTTTTAGAGGCAGAGGGCTGGCATTATCTGCACGGCAATAGCATTCCGCGTGAAAATAAAACCGCAGTTTTGTATGCGGATGATATGGAGCAGTTTTTGAGCAAGACCAATGCAGATCTGACTGCCGACGAAATCCATCAGATCATGGACAAAGTGCGCCTTGTGGGTGCGGAGAGTGAATTCTCCACGCTTCATACGGTGTACGGATGGATGGTTGACGGCGTGCAGTTTGTTCCTCAAAGT
>CALXUL010000335.1 GCA_944391635.1 uncultured Clostridia bacterium
GACCAACAAGAATGGTTTGACCGCTATGAAAACAAGTATGAAGACTAGGAAGCGTAAATAACTATGAAAGAAATTTTAATCGTTGCAAATGGTCATTATTACTACACACAAAGTAGCAAAATAGCCACTAATGAAATTAAGTTTCCCTATGTAATCAAATTCAAAGATCATTATTTAAAGTTGTCCTCTAATGATGTTGAAATGTATCTTATTAGAGATCTGTCAACCAATACCATTTATGGTTGGAAACAATCAGAAAAGTTATTTATGAACGATAGTGGTATACAAGTTAATCATGACTTCAATAAGCTTATGAATCGGCTTCATATAAACAGAGGTGTTACTAATGCAATTTAGTTTAGATGATGAACAAACAGCAGAAATCAAAACACTGGTATTCTCTATTGTTAAGGACGGTATACAACAGGTAACAAGTACCCGACCATACGTAAATCGTAAAGAAATCGCTCGTTATTTTGGCGTTGCTGAATCTACGATTCGCAAATGGACACAATTAGGAATGCCTGTTGCATCAATCGACGGACGTAAGCTCTACGGCAAACAGTCGATAACTAATTGGCTAAAAGAACATGAAACGTCCGCAGAATCGTCGTGTCAGCATAAACAGCACACAAAAAAGCCCGTAACTATTGCAGTAGTTACGGGCAAATAAAAATAATCTCGAAAAATTATTTTCAATACTAATTATATCAAACCGACCTGTACAAATTGGTTAATCAAAGATTTTATTATTTATAACTCCAACAGCATCCCTATGCAAAATATAATCTTTTGTCGGGGGATGCTTTTTATTTAGTAAGGCGGCGAAATATGCCTAAACCTAATTTGAAGATTCCGCTTATTTTAATCCAAAAATATAAGCTGTCTCCCCTTGCTATATTGCTTTATGGTGAACTAAACGGCTTATATTCCAAATATCATATGTGCAATATTACAGATAATGAATTATCCCAACGACTAAATAGATCAGTCTCACGAATACAGCACGGGTTAAGTGAATTAAAAAATAATAGTCTTATATTTAGTAAGCAAAAACCAGATTACAAAGGGCGTAGCATTCTAGTATCAAGAATTAACGATAAACCATTTATTCTTATTCCAATACCTGTAATTCGTCGTAAAGATTTAGCTCCAAACGCTTTACTAGTCTATGGTTCGCTATATTCAAAGGTGCAAAAACAAGCAAAAATTAATATTGATAAAAGAATAAATGATAATAACCCTGTCATAATTATTTCTAAATCAGATATAGCGCAAGAATTAGATATTACTTCACGCTCCATTAATCGTATACTTCATGAATTAGCAGACAAACATTATATATTTTTTAATCCTGTTAACGGTGTTGGGGTAGAAATTAATCTAAACAATATCGATTCAATTCCTACCTTTTGGAGTGACAACCTAGGACAAAAACGAGAAGCCACCTATGACAGAAACGAGAAGCCACCTATGACAAAAACGGGAACCCACCTAGGACAAAAACGAGAAACTAATAAAGTATTAATTAATATTAATAAAGAGATTGATTTACATCAATCATCACAGAATAAAGATCAATCGCAAATCAATACAGCACTTGAAGAATATTTATGTGATCCATTTCATAGCATCGAAGAACTGCAAAATCTACCTCATCCTATTTACTATAATTCCTTACCAGAAGAAACAAATATGCCGCCAGAAGCTATTACATTTGAAAGCATAAATGATATTCAAGACTTAAATAAATTAGATGCTGAACATAGCACTACTCACCCACATAAAACACAAAAATATAATAATACTGCGAAAAGTGGTTCAGAAAAGGGCAAAGTGATAACTCCATATATTTCAGCATTTAAAACAAAAACAGATCAAACATCTAATAAAGATGCTCAATCTGTTAATTCTGTTGCTAATATAGATCATCAATGTAAAAAGTTAATGGAGATACTGAAAAGAAAAACCAACAAGAAAAATTATACTTTAACTACCCAGAATAAATATCTAATTGAATATCGGTTAATGAATGGCAACAATCTTAATGACTTTGAAAGTGCTATTGATTATTTGATTCAACAAGGCAATACAATATCTATTAGAGATTTAGCTCTTAATTTACCAAACTATCTAAATAAAATTGAGTCAAAAAGGACTGACAGAACCTCATAAAACCTCACACGGCTTAACAAAACTTAACATAAATCCATAAATAAGAAATTGGCAAAAACTCCAAAATACTCCAATAATTTATCTTACAAACTATGCTCAACAACTGTACAACTTGTACGGTTGTTTTTTACTTTGAAATAAAGATGTAACTCCATATGTAACTACCCCGCCAGAGGTCTATTTTTTGAACCTATGCATCAATTAATCAACTTAAAAATGCTACTAAGTCCTTCTTTATCACAAAAGTAATTAAAGTAGCCTGTAAATTCATCTTCCGCGCGCTTTCTTAGTATTCCATATCTGCTATGTGAATAACCCACTTTTTCCTGAACCTCACGGCTGTAAAGCTCATCTAAATAATAGAGAATAATAATAGTTTGATACGGCTTTCTAGGCTCATCATGCATCTTGCTAATGGCTTTTGCTACGCAATAAGTTAGCCGTTCGGCTTGTTTTAAGCGTAAAGGGAAATAATCAGCAAGGGGATGCAAGTTTGCAAGATTATCAGGCTTCAAATCTATCCTTTGCCTACCTGAATAGTTAATAATCTTATCTAAATCATATTTAAGAAAATGAGATGCATTAATATTTATCGTATTTGTTTCTGTCATACAACTACCCTCCCATTACCCTCCTTTAATGGCTAAAACTTAACAAAACTTAACATTAATCATTTTATCAGCCCTCATATTAGCTTAAATAAAAAAATAGGACATCCTTTTTGAAAGAATGCCCACGCTTG
>CALXUL010000336.1 GCA_944391635.1 uncultured Clostridia bacterium
GATCTCTGAGATCCACACCCTTAATCTAGTTTGATTGAAAATAAATATTTATGGGCCCGTTTGACAGTCGAATTCAATATTCCATTCTGTTGTCGACCTCAACCTCAATCTAAGTATAAGAAAAAAGGTAGATAAAAACATCGTCATGTTTCTATCTACCTTTATACTTTAGGGTGTTTGACAGAGAGCCAATTAAATTTGGATTTTCTTTTAAAGTTGACTCTACGACTCAATTCTTTTAGATCAATTAGCTTTAAAAAGAGTGAAATTAAAAATATGGCGTCCTGTTCCTGATCAGTTTGCGTTATACTTTTCATGAAGTAATAGCCCTTTACTTTTTTGTTCACTTAAAGTATAATAGAGGGTTCTTGCGTTTCTTATTATAGACAAAGAAAAGCCAGAAACCACACGGGACAAGGCGCAATTTCTAGCTTTCAACCTTTAATAATTAACTAATATCAGGATTTACACTTTTTACCTTTATATTATCCATTACTTCAATCTCAAAGGAATCTGTTTGTAATTCTACAGCTACATTATTAAAAAGTTCTTCACAAATATCTCTTCGAGTAGTAGTTAACAAAGTATCTGGTATAGTTACTTGTTGTAGTCTAAACAACTTATCACAATCAATTAATGTTTTATGATTAAAAGGATTACGATTTATATCCTTAGATTCAATAATCTTATGATTAAGATTATAAAATCTATTTTTGAAAGTTTGACATTTCACTAATTCATAGTCATTTGTATTACGATCATAACAAATATACATGTGTGATTGCACAGCCAATTGACTATTGATATCAGGGAAAGGCATTTTCATTCTAATAACATCTCTACGATTAATCAACTAACAAACGCCCACTTTCATCAATATTTACATAAACGGGATTTTCTAAACTAGACTCATTAGCTAATTCTTGTAAAGTGTCCATTTGAACAGGTGTAAGTACAGCTGCATTTTTTTTAGAAAGCAGAAAAATTTTATTTTTAATTGGCAATACTTTAACATTTTGTATAAATTCTTTTGAATATGCTGATACTATATTATTAATAATTTCTGCATCATCAGATGTAAAATCTTTATCTTCCAAATCAACTTGATATTCACCAGATAATATTCTGTCTCTTTTACTACGCCAAATATTCATTGAATGAGTAATACCGGATAATTCATCTTCCGTACAAGTTTTAATGAAAAAACCTATTTTATCGGCTAAAGTTAAATCAATTATTTCAGATCCGTTTTCAGTATATTGTTTAGTTGCCTCATTATCAAACAATGTACGTTCCTTTGTGTAATCTCCCCATACCTGACTAAAAACGGGACCATTTTTATACCCACGTAATTTATAGAAATCATATTCTTTCTTAGCAACTTTACTTGCACTCTCATAAAAGAAAAGGAATTTTTGTAACTTTAAAGGAACTACATAGCTTGAATAATCATTTTCTTTTAACCATCCAGATAATGCTAATTTCCTGTTATCAGAATAAATCATTTTACATATTCCTCCTCTTCTTTTGCTAAGTAAATTATATCAAATCATATATTCTTTTCCTAGCTTTAGACACCATCTTGTAACAGTAGTAAATAATATATTTATACGCGTGGTGCTAGTTGAGTCGCTTTAATTAATAAAAAAGGTCTAATTGGACTAGACTCAAGTTGTAAGTAAATTAAATAGAAAAAGAGTCTAATCTAATTGAACTATCTCAAATTTAATCGTTTTGCTCACCATTACAAGTTAGTTTGCTTATCATGAAAATATACAAAACCTACATTTTTACTTTTTATTGTGTAATTCCTTCTCAAATATTCCTGCTGCAATCATTCCAATTTTTTTGTGAATAAGTCTTTCATGTATAGATTGCACTTCAAATATATATTTAAAATCTTTAAATGGGGTTCTTAAAATAACATTATAACTTCTGCAGTCTTCATCATTTCTACTTACTGTAAAAGCAATACAAACTTTTACAATATCAAAGCCATCTAATCGATAAGGAAATTTTATACTTGTATCTGGAGTCATAAGCGGAATATATACTTTTTCTCCAGTATCTGCTTCCAAAAATGCAGTCTCATACAATTCATCTCTTAATTTAATATTAGAATATGCATGATATTCATTCTTGTCTTCTTCATCTACATAATAAAATCCCTCTAAAGTTAACGGAGTTGATCTGGTATTTATGACTTTCACAGTCAGTACTATCAAATCTTGTTTTTTAATGCTTTCAGCTATATATTTATCATACCCATCTAAATTAACTTTATCACCATGTTCCCAGTAGCTATCATATATATCATCTTTCTTGCAAATTATCTTTGGTTTTTTAGAGTAATACTCCTTTAGATGCAGGATAAAACCAAATAATCCTAAAATTCCCCCACTACTTACTATAGATAATACAAAAGTTGGCCAATTGATTGCTTCAGTTAAATGTAACATTATTTTTCTCCCATATAAAATCGTAAAATACTTTATAAATGTCAACTGCGATAATAGATATGTCTTCAACTACATAGTTCAATTCATAATACTATGATAACACGATGCTCAATTACAACATTGTTATGTTTCGCTTCAATCGTCAGTCAGTAAAGCTTAGCTATACTTAAAATATGAAATAAATCAAAAAGTATAATGATTATTTTTAGATGACAGTTAAAGCATTATTGAAAACAATTCTTAATTTCTTACGTTATTACACAAAACATGTAGCTTAACTGCTTCAAAAATGCCTTAAACTATTGCCCATAAATAATCACTTGATTGCTGGCAGAACTACTAGCTGGATTAATATTAGTATTATATACACTGTTATCTATATTATTTTGAATGTTATATCCACCTGAATTATGTTGATCATGTCTATCAAAAAAGCTCATTTTTCTCCTCCAACTTTAAAAATCATTATCACTATAGCACTAATTAAACTGTTCATAAGCACTATTCAACTAGAAAATATTCTTACAATTTTCCAGATATTTATTCAGCATGTCAAACATACGTTTCAAAGTGAATAAAGAGTAACAAGAGTTTCAAAAAATTTATCGTCATTCAATCCAACAAAAATGTCCACCCACTTATTTATCACGTCAAAAAAATTCCTTTTATATTCATACTTTTGCACCTCTAGCTTTTAGAAATTATATTCTCATAATTTCCATATATTTTCTTCTATTATACTAAACATATGTTTCAAGACAAAAAGCCAGCATTCCAGCTGACTTTTCTTTAATTATAAATATGAATTTTATCTTGTTTAGTTAATTTGGACATAATAAACATTCTAAGCTAAATAGTGAATTAGTTATCCGACGGAATAATTGATTCACTATTTTTATTCTCTTGTAGAATTTAAGTAGTAGTAAAACTATATGTCATTGGGGCTTTAGACACTTGA
>CALXUL010000337.1 GCA_944391635.1 uncultured Clostridia bacterium
AATAAAGAAAGGATATACAAATGAGATTACAATAATGCACGCAACAAAAATACGCCCTGTTCTAGAGTAAAATTTTTTTGCCGAATATAGGATCTTTTCAATCCTTTCTTGGTCTTTTTCTGCCAATGGCTTATAGAGTGCGAAAACCGCAGCACCAGAAAGACCTGCTTCAAGCAAAGTGAAGTATTGAATAAACTGTTGTAACGATGTAATCAGTCCATTTGCCGTTGAACCATAGTTGACAATAATTGCCTTTGGAAAAAGAAAGCCAATAATCGTAACCAGTATTTCTGAAATAAGCGCGATGGCTGTATTTCTTATACTTGTTTTTCTTCTTCCACTCATAAAACAAACATTCCTTTCCCTTTAGCGAATGTTCTGTCTGTTCAAACCACACATAGTAGCAGAAAGCATAACCGTTCCAAACCAGAGATAGCTATACGTCATATTATCTACTGATACTAACGAAATCATAACAACCAATGTACCCAACAACATACACCAGACTATGTCACTTTGGGCTGTGTTATTTTGCTTCATAGCCTTGATTCCGTTCGTCGATAACATTAGTATAAAATAAATTACAAGGGTACCGCCGATAAGTATTCCACTGCCACATACCATCTCTAACCATGTATTATGACAAGCACGATTGGAACTGGTATAAAACTGCATTTGTCCTAGTCCAACTCCAACCCATGGATTTTGACTCATAAAAACAGATATCGCATTTTTCCATATAGTAAAACGTCCATATTCATCAGACAATCCAGATCTGTTCGCATATACCGCAACAATTGCATTAACAGCCTTTGAGAAAACATCTGTGGTTATAAATACTGTAATTCCAATGAACAGTACCAATAGCGCAAATACTTTCATAATAGATCTTATTCTTTTAGATGCTATTCGATAACCCACAAGAGTGGCCATTATACATAAAGCAAGGAAACAAATCAAACCCGTTCTCGAATTACTAAGTAACACACAGATAGCTGATACCATCACACCAAGCCACTCTAATTTTTTCCCCTCCCCCCTTGATATTTTCAAGATACCAGCAACACTACAGAATGCAAAAGTCCCGATCATAGTGTTAGGATCAATTGTAAATCCCCTCAACCTACTCATCTGTATCAAGGCACCTTGATATATATTCGAAAAACTTAGAAAGAATCCAGGCTGAGTTCTTTCTCCAGCTAAAACACCAGGAACTGTTAGTCCTAGAGTTGTAAGGGCATATCCTAGAATAAACACCAATCCGTATCCCACTCCAGTGGCAATGAGAACATCCGGAACATTTGACGCGGTATTTTCTCCACAATTCGTAAGATAAATTACTGAACAAAACCACACAATCCAAACCAACAGTGCTGCTTTTGCAGAAGAATACCCTGGATTGTTTATTAGGTTAACGAATACTAGAAAGACTGATAGAAATCCTCCCATCAACACCCATTTATTGTAAAATATTATCTTGACCTGTTTTTTATGAAGCATTCTAAACAATAGAAGAAGGGAAAAAAGCATATATGGTTTTATCACTGCACCAGCAATCGATATACCATACATATCTACTGGCAATAGAACCCATATATAGTGTTCAAAATCGACATACTTTTTTCGCAAAAGCATGACTGATATTATCATCGATAAAATAATCCATATCCAAATCATACAATTGTTACGTCCTTCTTAATTCGAACTTCGCACGTTGTTGCGCTGCATTTAGTGTATACTCTGTTTTTATTGCGTCAAATGCTGCCAATGACAAGCTGTCATACTTATTTTCTTCAATTGCGCATTTGATGCCAACAGATATCTCTACAGGGCTCACGCCAGTAAGGAAATAACCATTCGTACCGTTAGAGATTAAGTCCTGCAAACCACCCACAGGAGATGCAATAGCAGGTACCCCCATCGACATTGCTTCGATCACACCGTTGGGTAATCCTTCTGTATCACTAGGAAATAAAAGATACTTCCAATTGCTCAAGATATAAAATAGAGAAGAGTGATCTTGCCACCCCCGCATTGAAATATACGAATTTGCTTTTGTTTCTTTAATTTTTGCAATACATTCTTGCTCCTGTTTTCCAGAACCCACGATTTCAAGCGTCCAATCTGGATATTGTTCATGGATAACACTCATCGCTTCAATTGATTCAATTATATGTTTCCCAGGCGTTAATCGACAAATCATTCCTATTATATTTTTTCTTGGATATACAGGAGAAGCGTTTCCAATTTCCGTATATAAATGAATTGTTCTCATTTGCTTATACTTCAGATCCGGCCATTCATTAATAACAGATGGAGTTTCTACACAAATATAGTCTGCATGTTCAGCCATCCACCGAATCATTCGCTCGGAAATGCGTTGAAAACTGCTGATTTTTCCTTCTTTCCCAACATTCCCGTAAATAAAATAGTTTATCTCTGCCTTGACGACTTTAGCTGCTATGTAAGGGAAAACCATCTTATCTCCCAGCCAGAAATAAATGGGCATACCCTTTTTTATTGATTGAAGTATTTTTACCGCCATCCAAATCTGCAAAATAACAATGTCTAATAGTCGTTTTAGTTTATTGTCTGCTCTTGTCATTGATTTTGAGATAAGCGTAACGTGCTTCAAGTCGCTCTCGACAGAGATATTTCCTCCAATAATTGTGGTCTCGTTATGAACAGCCAGAATAACACGTAGGAATTTGCTCAACGTCACTTCCGCTGACTTATTCGCTGCGATCATGGGATTTGTTATAACAAATGCCTTTGACATCTTTCTTTTTCCTCCGTATAATTCTATTTGTTTACTTTATCGAGGCAAAACAGCTTCTAATTCGCGTTTGATATGCTTCAACACTTGACTGTTTTGCAAATTCTCTGGTTTCAATCACCAACAGGTTATTACGACAACATTCTATAATCGCCTCTATGGCGTTGTTAATATTGTTTTCTTCAAAGACACAACCGCCGTTACTTACTTCCACAAACTCTTTCGCACCGGCCACATTACACGCTGCAACAGGAACTCCTGCCGATGCGGCTTCAAGCCCCGCCAGAGGAAATCCCTCAAACGATGGAATCATCAATACGTCAACCAGCTTTAGCAAATCTGGAATATCGTTACGCCGACCAAGAAAAAGCACAGAATCTGTTAGATCCAGTTCCTTCACCAAAGCTTCAAGTTCATACATGAATTCTGGTTCACGGCATTCGCCCGGGAAAAGGCCAATGACATCATGCCCACTCTTGCGCAATTCATGAATCACTCGAAGCACAAAATCCTGCTTCTTTGTACGTTGTATCAATGCAACATGGCCAATAACAATATTCAAGGTTTGCCCTCCTTAAAACACCTACAGCAACCGCTTTTGGTATTCGTCGTATGTCTGCTTTAAGCAGAAGCGGTATCCACGTTTAATATCTTCCTGATTTTCATGATCAATGGTAACAATAATCTGCTTTTGGGAGAAGCTGCCAGTGGATAGAATGCTCCGCAGATAGATTTATTAAGCAACTCCATCGCCCCACCATTTGCACTGGTAACCACACTGCGCCGGGTAAACACTGCTTGCTAACAGCAAAGCTCAAGCTTTCCTCCATTCGGCAGCACTAGCAAGCAATCGCTAAGCGCCAGAAAGTGCTCTACATCCATTCTAAACCCGGGTATATAGGCATCCTGCTCCAGATGCTCTAATATACTGTTTTATTTTCTCTTTATAATGTTGGTCGATCTCTGTGTCACCTCGACAAGGATAAGGCCAAGTACCGGTCTACTGCTCTTCTTGATTGCTCTTATTACTTAAACAAATATTTTTTGTCTTTTATTTTTTGTTATTGCAGCAATCT
>CALXUL010000338.1 GCA_944391635.1 uncultured Clostridia bacterium
CAGGTAAAGACTCGATTTTTGCCATAACGTTGCGATAAAAGTAAGGTTCACCATCATTATTATCAGCAACCACTGTTAAATAGTGAAATAGGGAACGCAGAGCGTTGATAGATCTATTAATAGTAGTGGGGGAATTGTACTTATTTTGTATGTTTACAGTATTTTTTAAGTAATCTAAGTACAACATTACATCTTCACGTTTTAGATGCTCTAAAGTTGAAAGTTCAATATCTGTATTTGATTCAGCTTTACTGATACCTTCACGTCTAAGCCAGGTGAAAAATCGTCTAATTTCTGTTAAGTATTGATATTTAGTAGTTAGGGCTAAATTTTTAGCTAGATAAAAATCTTTAACGTAGAAGGGTAGTTTTTCTAACTCTTCATTGATTAATTTAGCGTAATGTTTTTGATCCATATTATCACTCAAATCTTTTATATTACTTAAACCATTATACATCATAAGCGTTGATATATCAGCACTTTGAAGATACTATATTGATTATCTATTAGTTACTACATATTTAATATTACAAATACAAAGAGTCTGGAAAAAACTATTTCTCGGGCATAAAAAAGGAACGATGATTTCCAAATGGGATTTCATCGTTCCTTTTTCTACACTTCAACTGCCTTCCTTGATATTATTAAATCACACAACAAAACAAAAGAAAGAAGGCATATTAATGTATCAAAATTATACTACAGGTAAAACTCCTTTAGCACTTAAACTGGATTACACTATTCCTAACAATCATTTAGCTACTATTATTAGTTGGTTTGTCGATTCTATCCCAGCAGATGTTTTACTAGATCATACTGCTAAAACTGGCCGCCCAGCTTATCATCCAGCTATAATGCTTAAAATTTTATTCTTTGCTTACTCCAGAAGAGTCTTTTCAGGCAGAAAAATAGAATTAATGTTAACAGAACAGAAAACAAAAAGATTTCATATCATACAATCAGTTGATAAAAAAGAGTTTTCTTTACTTCACTAACTTGCTAGAGCATGAAGGATTAATCAATGAAGGAGCTATCTTTATCGATGGCACCAAGATAGAAGCTGATGCCAATCGCTATACTTTTGTCTGGCGCAAAGCAGTAGAAAAATTTCATAAAAAGCTAAAAGGACAAGCAGTTGAGCTTTATGAGGAATTAATAAACAAAAAAATAGTCAAAGAAATGGCCAAAGACCAAGTTCAAACTAGTCAAAGACTGACAGAGCTTGCTCAAGAAACTGAAGCAGAAATTGAAAAGCTAACTCAAGAAATCGAACAAGAACCAAAAGTAATCCCAGGCGGATCAACTAGAAAGACAAAAGACGCGGGCTTAAAAAGTTATTGCACAAGTTGAGTAAAGACTATCTTCCAAGAATGAAGAAATATGAGCAAGCAGAAAAAATCTTTGCTGGACGCAATAGTTATTCTAAAACAGACCATGACGCTACCTTCATGCATATGAAAGAAGACCATATGAGGAATGGCCAGCTTAAGCCTGGTTATAATATTCAAGCAGCTACAACTAACCAATATGTGATTGATTATGCCTTGTTTCCTAATCCCACTGATTTTAGAACCTTAGAGCCATTTTTAAAGCAAATACCAACACTAGATAAGTTCGATAAGATTGTAGCTGATGCTGGCTATGGAAGTGAATATAACTATTCGATGCTGGAAGAAAAATATTCTAATAAAGAATACTACATTCCTTATACGATGTATGACAAAGAACAAACTAGAAAGTATCGCAATGACCCAACTAAACTGGTTAACTGGTATTACGATGAAAAAGACGATTATTATTTAGATCAAAATGGAGTCAGATTTAGTTTCAAATATTATAGCCGGCGTAAAGATCGTTTAACTGGTCAAATTCGAGACTTCAAAGTTTATGAAGCAGATAAATTTCAAGCAACCAAATAATTAGAACAGTTGGCTAAAACAAAAAGCGGCCATCAACGTCAAATACGTTATAATACAAATTGGCAATAATTAAAAGAAAAAGCCAAAGAAGTTCTTCAAAGCACCAAAGGTAAACATATTTTCAGTATGAGAAAGTATGATGTCGAGCCAGTTTTTGGACATTTGAAGAATGTTTTTGGCATGTGCAGAGTACATTTAAGAGGAAAAAAGAAAGTAGAAACAGATATTGGAATAGCGTTGATGATGATGAATTTAAGTAAATACTGGAAAAGAAAAAATAAACGATCGAAAATCCAAAATTGAGGAAATTCGATCGTTCGATTTTTGGTGTCAAAGAAATAGTTTTTTCCCAGACTCTTTTGCTGTACCTATTTAATTTAAATGTATTTATCTAAGACAATTGCAATACCATCACTATTATTATCATCAGTCACTATATTTGAGGCTTTGATTAATTTGGGTGATGAATTACCCATTGCTACACCATACTTCGCATATTCAATCATTGGAATATCGTTATCAGCATTCCCAAAAGCCATGATTTCATCAGGTTTAACTTTAAGTTTTTCAGCAATTGCTTTTAGTGCAATACCTTTATTTATTGACTTGGGCGATACATCAATACAATAGTCTTCTGATCTTGCTACAGTAAATCTTTTCTTCATCCATTTAGGGATGTTGTGTTCAATTTTGTCGAGTTTGTCTTTATCACCAATCAAAAGTACCTTTAACATCTCAAAGATGTCTTGTTGTTCCATGCATTGATGAAGTGTTCTTACTCTAATTAATAGTTTGTTCTTTAGTGATTCAAAAGCCGTTTTAGGGTGAATATTTCCCATAGTTGTCAGAATATACTTAGGTGTTTCTACAACCATGCTTACTTGTCGGTTAACAGCAAATAAATCTAAATCAGCAAAATCTTTAAAAGATAATGGAGTTTTAGAAATAACTTGGCCACTAGTAGTTTGAAGTAGAGCGCCATGAAACGCTGCTAAATACTCATCATCCATATTATCCAGACCTAATTTTTGAAGAATTGGCTTTGAACTAATATATGGACGACCAGTAACAAGTACAATTCTTATACCCTTATTTTTTGCTTTCTTAATAGCTTCTACAGAACTTGGAAGTAGCTTTCCATTATCATCTAGTAAAGTTCCATCACAATCTAATGCAATAAGTTTAATAGCCATTTTTAACCTCGTTATTAATAAGGATTAAAACTATAGCAATGAATTAGACATACTTATTTTAAAACAATTTATAGCTGATGTTGCCTTTTTTCTTAGAAAGACTATGAATAAAGACCTAATATAGCCTTTTTCCACTTGTACAATAAATATTTTTTATATCTGGGTGGCCTTGTCTAAGTAGGCTCTAACTTGTTCACATTGGTCGATACAGCTATGAAAGCGCTTGAAAAAAAAAAAAAAACAGCACTACTGTAAGGAGGCAAATGAGAGTAATAAAAAAAAAAAAAACGCAGTAATCAGTC
>CALXUL010000339.1 GCA_944391635.1 uncultured Clostridia bacterium
GTCCATACCAGTGGTCGGGTAGAAGTCATAGTTTGGTACCATTTGTACATATGGAGTCCAGGTTGACCTGAACATACCCATGTTAAATCCGGTCAAAGTTTCCCATTCCATGTTAGCAGTACCACCACCATAACCGGCACTAAGCATGCTACCGTATGTGGCACGGTCCTCCATTGATTGGATAAACTTAACTGGGTTTGGAGCCTTAGGATCAATCTTGATAGTTGGGAAAGTATATGGATCAACGAAACTTTCACTCAAGTTGTAGACAATAGTTTGATCCTTTAAAGTATTCTTCCTTGTGTTGTTAATTTCGTCAGCAAGCTTGCTGTACTTTTGGTCCAAATGATTGATTGTAGATTGTGAATAGTTGGATGGCTTGTTCATAATCTGCAAGTCGAAGTAGTTCAAGAAGTTCAATAATGGACCGTTAATTTGAATATCACGTTCAGGGTTTCTGAATGATTGCTTGTTATCAAATCCACGATTAATGTGGTAAATTATACCGCCATCATGGTTGAAACGCATTGGTGTCATGAACAAAAGCAAACTGAGCAATGCCCAAATACCACGGCGCTTCCATGAACCCTTTTTCTTAATTGGAAACTTAATTTCAAGGAAGACACATAATGCGATGATAACGACCAATGCAACAGCGATCATAATCACTGTCTTTTCACCGACCATTGGAAGCAAGGTCTTCCAGTTTACAATTTCATCAATTTCAGTTGGGTAAATTGGTTCACCACGAAGGTTTAATTTAATCTTGTTGGCAATAGCCCACCCAATAGTAATTACGCTGACTAAGACTGTCGAAGTCCAGTAACGCGTAGTGATGAAATAGAAAATTGCAAACATTGCATCAAGGAAGATTGCCGTCAAAACAATGGCAAAGAATCTAGTCCCGAGCAAGAATACCACTGCATTAATATCACTTGAGGTAGTAATCTGAATACGTAATCCATCTGATTCTATTAAGAACGAAGCGAAACTTAGAATATAGAACCAGCACCAAGTAAGAATTCTTACTCTATTTTCAATAACCCAGGCTGCGAAATTCTTCCATGCATCTTCTACGACTTCTGCAAGATTATTATGTTTATTAAAGAAGCTAATCGCATTTTTAACAGGTTTTACTTTAAATAAATATCTCTCATACAAGTAATCCAATAAAAATGCGACAAGGATCATGATAACAGTCATCAGTACCTTGTTTAAGATAGCGCTATTAGTGAACCGGAATGACTTTACAAATCCACTACCAACAGGCGCATCCATAAAGATAATTACTGGTATGAAGAAACGCATTTCCTTAGCAGAGAAGCTCACAATTACTTTTCTAAAAATTAGAAATGCGGCAAGAACCATTAAGAATAAAAATGGTGAAGTAACATTACTTAAAAATCTAGGATTCCAAGCATAAACACTGCTACGACCTGATAAACGTTGATACCAGTTAACAGCAGTAAAGCCAGGAACACCAATAAACATCACAAAGAATGATACGATACCTGCACCGATTGACCAGCCAAATGCCTTTTTGGGAATTTTAACATTAGCTAAAAACATTCCCCATGCAAAGTACAGAATTAGATACAATCCGTAAATAGAATATCTAAGATTATACGTACCAGCACTTGTAGCAAAGCCTAATAAGGTCAATGCACTAAGTAATATCAAATTTTGTTTAGTGGTAATACGATGTTGCAACTCATACAAATATGGCTGAGCAAACATGCTGAAAATTAATCCAGCAAGTAATACTGATGTACTAGTTAATACTGGGAAAAATACACCCCAGAGCTTCCACATATTAAAGCCACCTGGCACTCTAAAGAAGTATGCCAGGTACAAAAGTACTAGCGTAACTATTGCCATAATCCAGAATCTAAAGGCCTCAGCTGGATGAACCTTCTTCTTGCTGTATACGGCACCAAAGACCATTGGCACAAGTACAGTGGTACTCCGTCCCAACAGGCCTGGAATGTATCTCATTAGCGAACTAAGTGGCATTCTACCAAAAGCTTTACTCCATGAGAACATTTGTACTAGCATGATGAATGCCGCCAAAATTATACAGATAATTTGAGCAACATTCAGTGATTTTTTCTTATTAATCTCGCTCATTTTCCTAGTCTATGTCCTTACTAAAAATCTCATTTTATTGCAATTACTTTGTTTTGACCCCTAGTTTCTTTTTGATTGAATATAGAATATCAACCTTCTTGCCGTGTCCGGTAAAGAAATCTATGATATCTTTCCAAAACTTGAAGACCATGATCAAAGTAATCACCATGAAGATGATTCCTGCTTCCTGGTTTTGCAGAAATTCATAAACACTGAATAAAAGCATAAACACTAAAGGAGGAATCGTCAAATTTTGCATGATTGCTGTTAACACAAGTGCTACCAGCAAAGTCGCAAAACCGGCCTTCCAATCATAGAACACTGTGATCTGAGCTGCAACCGCAACTCCTTTGCCACCTCGAAAATGATCCCAGATTGGAAAACAATGTCCTAAGATCAGGCCTAGCCCTGTATAAGCAATATTAATATGAGCTGGAAAAGCAAAATATACAATA
>CALXUL010000340.1 GCA_944391635.1 uncultured Clostridia bacterium
CTACATGGCTAAGGTCTCAGCTGACAGATACAACCGGTTCTGTCATGTGCTCAATATAAATAACGCCTCCGCGCTCAAGGAATTGATCGGCAATGTATTTTCAGCACAGATATGTGAGGATTATATATACCCAAGGCTTATCGACGGTCCGTATTGCACATTGTTTATTGAATATAACGGCAAGCTGTATTTCAATGTCGATACTGGCGGCGTGTTTCCATACATGATACATACCGATAGCGCCGCGGTAATCGAACGCGATGAGAATTCGTTTATCATCAGCGCAGTTGTTTCAGACGTTGATCAGACATATGACAAGCTTTACGAAATCTGTGCCGAGGACGGCCGCTGGGTGCTCTGTTATGATTTTTATGTGCTTTCTGATTTTTGAGCCGGCATGATTTTTAACAATAGTAATATCAAATTGTATGAGAGGAGAATATTTATCATGGGAAAGCTGCGCATATTTCTGCTGTTTGCCATTGTCTGCCTTTCAATAAGTATTTCCGCGTGCGACGATGAGACAGGACAAAATGGCGGCAGTGCCGACGAAATTTTACTGACAATTGAAAACGAGACCTTCACAATATCGCAAGCTCCATCGCCCGACAACGCCGATAAGTCGATTGAGATATTGCCAATGGAGGACTTCAACGCACCGATTGATTTTGATGATATTTTCATACTCGACGACCAAATAATCAAAGTCGACAGCACGATATATATACCCGTATTCTGTAATGGATTATATGACGAATATCTATATGATACAAAAACAAAATCCGGCGTATATATGAGCGGGGCGAAGTCTTTGGTTGAAGAATACAGCGACCTGATCGCAGAAATTCAAGAGTGCCGCCAGCCATTCTATCTTGACAAAATAGTAAGCATAAACGAGGATTTATCCGCCGCGGTGATACGCAAAAGCAGCTCGCTTGGATATACCGACGGCAAATATTTGTCGGGCGAATACTACGTGCTGGATTTCGCGAGCGGCGACTGCACATATATTTGTGACAGCTATCCTAATTACACGGACACAATCCCGGGAACAAGAATAGAAAGCATTGAGTGGGAAGATAATAGCAGTGTGATAATTTACACATATGATTCGAGCGATGAATTCTGCATATTCAACGCAAACAGAGACGGGGATATGTGGACAGTCACTGCTGAAAATGGACAAGCTCGTTAGTATTCATGATTGCACACATTACTGAATCCGAAGCCTGATCATATTATTGCGAAAAAATCCCTTGCCGTTTCCGGCAAGGGATTTTTCACTGTATAGATTATATCACAACCAATATCCGTCAAATAAACCGCTTCTTCTGTGTATTGTACATATTCGCGTACTTGCCGTCCTGCTCGATCAGCTGCTGATGCGTGCCGCTCTCTATGACCTGACCGTTCTCTATGTATAGAATGTAGTCCGCGTAGCGCACCATCGTGAGCCGCTGCGTGATCATCAGTACATTCTTGTCCTTGCTAATGTCGTACATAGCCTCGCCGATCTGCTCCTCTGCGATCGGGTCGAGCGCACTTGACGGCTCGTCGAGCAGATACAGTCCGGCGGATTTCTTGAATATGCAGCGCGCGAGCGCGAGCTTCTGGCTCTGACCGCGCGACATATTGATGCCGTCTGACCAGAACTGCTTGCCCATCTTCTGATCAAGTCCCTGCTCGTATCCGTCGACAACGTCGTCCAGCCGCACCTTCTTCAGTATTTCGTGCAGCTCCTCGTCCCTTGCCGGCTTGCCGAACGTGATGTTGTCGCGCACCGAATATTGATAGTAGCAGTAGTCCTGCATACACGCCGAGATGCCGGCACGCAGACTCTGGATGTCATAATCGCGCAGGTCAATTCCGTTTATAAGGATCTCGCCCTCGTTCGGGTCGTATAAGCGCATCAATAGCTTGAAGAAGGTCGTCTTTCCGGCACCGTTCTCGCCTACGATGGCGACGAATTGCTTCCCGCTGAACGAAAACGAGAGATTGTCGAATATCTTGCGTTCGGTGCTCGGATAGATGAATGTCACATTGCGGAATTCGACTGTCAATTCCCGCGTCGGGTCAAACGGCAGCTTCTTTCCCAGATTGCTTTCGATTTTGCCTTGATAGTCGGAAACCTCGCGCAGATTGTCTACATAGCGCGCGTTCTGCACAAACGACGGCACCTGCGATACCACGCCGTACATCGACTGCCACAGGCTCACCGTACCGTTGATAGTCGCGACAAACGCGCCTATCGTCAGCAGATTGTTCTGTACGCGATATATCGATAGCAGGACCGTCGCCACCATGATAAGAGCGTACAACAGGTCGCGTATGCACAGAATACCGCTGATTTTCAGATTGAAGCGGTTTCGCTTCTTCATCACATCGCCGGTAGCTTTCTTGTAAAGCTCCACAAAAAAGCTCCTCGCCCCGAATACGCGCACTTCCTTCTGGATTTCATTCGTGTAGAGGCAGCCGTGCGGATAGCCTGCCGCGCGGTTCTCATTGGTTATCGAATAGTCGAAATCGTAGCTCTTGCGATTTTCGTATTCGACAAAGAAATATGTGATGACACAGTGAACCAGCGCGATAAGGACATACAGATAGTGGTACTGCGCCATAAGACCGACCAGCGCGACGAAGGTCGTTCCGCTCGACGCGAGCGCGACAAGCGAACC
>CALXUL010000341.1 GCA_944391635.1 uncultured Clostridia bacterium
ATAGTAATGAAAACGAATATATTGATCTGTTAAAAACGCTTTAGAAAGCAGGCTTTCCACCGAAATATGATCAGATATCTCAAAAATTATTCTTATCACAAAATAGTTGGGAAGTGAGATATAGAATAATTACTCAAAAAATAGAGGAGGTCTATAATGAAAAAAATAAAAGTAATGAGTGTATTCGGCACGCGTCCGGAGGCAATTAAAATGTGTCCTCTCATAAAAGAATTGGACAAATATCCAGAAATTGAGAATTTAGTTTGCCTTACGGGGCAACACAAAGAGATGCTGCAACAAGTCATTGATATCTTTGGAACCGAGGTTAAATATAACTTAAATATTATGCAGCCTCGTCAGTCACTAACAACTATTACAAGCAATATTTTAGAGAAAATAGAACCAATATTAGTTGATGAAAAGCCCGATATTGTTTTGGTTCATGGAGATACAACAACGTCTTTTTCTGTAGCTTTAGCGGCATTTTATCAACACATTCCGGTTGGACATGTTGAAGCAGGACTACGTACATTTGATAAATATTCACCTTTTCCAGAGGAAATGAATCGGACATTAACAGGAAAAATCGCTGAATTGCATTTTGCTCCAACCGAAAATAACAGAAACAATTTGCTTCGTGAAAATATTTCAGAAAATATTTTTGTTACAGGCAACACAGTTATCGATGCTTTTCATATTACTGTTCGGGATAACTATATCTATAAATTAAGTCAATTACAAAAAATCGACACTCGAAATAAGCGTTGCATTTTAATGACCGCTCATAGACGAGAAAATCTTGGACAACCACTCTTTAATATTTGTAAAGCTGCAAGACATATTGCCGAGGAATTTGATGATGTTGAGATTATATATCCTGTTCATCTAAATCCCTCTGTTCAGGATACTGCCCATAAAGTATTGGACAATATAGAGCGGGTACATCTGGTTCCTCCTCTTGATGTAGAAGACATGCATAATCTAATGGCACGCAGCTTTTTAGTCATGACAGATTCTGGCGGACTACAGGAAGAGGCACCGGCCTGTGGAGTTCCTGTTTTAGTCTTACGTACCGAAACTGAACGTCCAGAGGCCGTCAAGGCAGGAACTGTAAAAGTAGTGGGAGTAGAGGAAGATAATATCTACAAGAGCGTCAAAACAATGCTTACATGTCCTCATGTGTATGAAAAAATGGCAAAGGCTATAAATCCATACGGAGACGGTCATGCTTGCAAACGAATTGCCCAGGCAATTATTTCCTGGCACGATAGCAAATACTAATATGCTTAAAATGAGAGGAATAGTATATCGACTTTTTTTGCCAATAATACGGATTTTGTCTATTCCGTTTGCAAAAAAAATACTAAAGCAAATATCTATTGTCTTGAGTAAAGAAAATATAAGTAACTTTGTTTACTTATTTCAATTTTCATATTACACAAATGACGGAGAAAAATATATTTCAGGAGGAGGCGAGCGCTATGTTAATGACATTGCGTCTATCCTTTCTCAAAATGGATATTCTGTTATCTTATTTCAGCTTGGATTGCCAAATTCAAAATTTATTTGGTATAAACAACACAAAAGTCTTTGGGTAATAGGAATTCCTGGAAGAAGTTATATGTATCCACTTGTAACATCACTTCTTCCTCATGCAAAATTATCTATATATTCCGGATATCTTAATTTTGGATATAGATTACTGCATCCGAACATTATGATTTCACATGGAATAACGTGGGATGATCCTTATAGCGAATTAAGTCAAAAAAGTATTTTTAGGATACTTCAAAATATTGATTGCCTAATATCTGTTGATACAAACACACTTTCCTGGATACGTACTACTTACTCCCGCTATTTTGTAAGCCACGCTGATAAAAAAATGCTTTATATTCCTAATTATGTTGATTTAAATAAATATAGGATGAGACAGAGAAATTTTACCGAACAAATTCACATTATATTTCCAAGGCGTTGTTGCAGTCAGCGTGGATTTTGGCTAGTTAGCAAAATTTTGCCAGATATTTTATCAAAACATTCTTATGTTATATTTGAATTTATTGGTTTTATTCACAATGCTGAAATAAGTAATGAAATAGATAGACTAATACAGTGTTTCCCAGATCAGTTATCCCATAAGCAGGTGGATGAAGACTCAATGCCTTTGATCTATCAACAATCTGATATAGTACTAATACCAACTTTATATAGCGAAGGAACTTCTCTTTCATGTATAGAGGCTATGGCCTGCGGATGTGCTATAATTGCAACAAATGTAGGAGGCTTACCCAATCTTATCATCAATAACTATAATGGAATTTTAATTAATCCTAACGTTGATGAATTAAAAAAAGCAATTGAATTATTAATTAGTAATAAAAATCTTAGAAAAACGCTTGGAAATAATGCACACATTGTATCTCAAACATTTTCAAAAAGGAGTTGGGAAAAACAATGGGAAAAGTGCATTATTGATTACATCAAATAGTATTTATAGTGAAGGGTAAATAAAATGAAAATTTATTTAAAATATTATTTCAAACTAATTTGTGGCATTTTTAAAGATCGTACTTTGTTACTTTCTTTCGCTATAAAAGACTTCCAACGTCGCTATGCCGGGTCATATTTTGGGATAGTTTGGGGACTTTTTCAACCATTTTTAACAATACTTGTATATTGGGCAGTATTTCAATTCGCTTTTCAAGGAAATCCTGTAAATGGCGTTCCTTTTATATTATGGTTCTCCTGTGGTATTATACCATGGCTTTTTTTCTCAGAAGCATTTTCTATCTCTAGCAATTGTTTTTTAGAATATGCTTATCTCGTAAAAAAAGTTGTATTTAATATTGACATTTTACCTTTGGTAAAAATTTTATCGTCTGCATTTATACACATGTTTTTTATTATTATTTTACTATTACTTTGCTTTGTTTTTGGTTATTATCCAACTATCTTTGTTCTCCAAGCTTTATACTACTTTTTTTGTACGGTCGTCCTTCTGTATGCAGTAACGTTAATCACATCTTCTGTTATTGTTTTTTTTAGAGATTTAAGTCAAATAATTAGTGTACTCCTATTAGTTGGTATGTGGTGTACTCCAATTGCATGGGAATTATCTGCCGTTCCCTCATATTTTCACGTATTTATAAAATGGAATCCGATCTACTATATTGTAGAAGGCTATAGAGATAGTTTCGTAAATCAGATCTGGTTTTGGCAAAAACCGGAATTATCAATAAGATATTGGATAGTCACTATCTTTTTTTTGAGTTTTGGTGTTCTTATATATCAAAGGTTAAAGCCAAGATTTGCTGATGTTTTATAAACTTTCTGTGGAGAAAATTTAATGGAAACAAAAATATTATTAAAAAATGTATGTAAAAAGTACCGCATGTATAATAGTCCTAAAGATCAATTGAGAGAGGCATTAAGTTTAAGCGGAAAATCTTACCATACTGAATTTCAGGTACTAAATAATATAAGTTTTGAAATACCTCAGGGTAGAATTCTAGGAATAATGGGGAAAAATGGTGCAGGGAAATCTACCCTATTAAAAATAATTACTGGTATTTTGGAACCAACTTCTGGTACTGTACAAGTTAACGGGAAAATATCCTCTCTTTTAGAGCTCGGCGCCGGTTTCAATATGGAATATAATGGTATAGATAATATATATTTCTATGGTATGCTTATGAAACTAAGCCGACAGCAAATAGATGAGCGAATTAGCGATATTATTTCATTTGCTGAAATTGGAGACTATATATATCAACCACTTAAAACATATTCCAGTGGGATGTTTGCGCGATTAGCATTTTCTTGTGCAATTAACGTTGATCCTGATGTGCTTATTGTTGATGAAATTTTGAGTGTAGGAGACATTCGTTTTCAAGGAAAATGTTTTAATAAATTTAAAGAATTTAAAGAAAAAGGAGTTACCATTATATATGTAGGTCACGATGTCAGTCTGATGAAATCTTTTTGCGATGAGGCAATTTGGCTTAACAGCGGCTCTATTGTCGAACAAGGCGATCCAAAGGAAGTAGCAGCAAAGTATGTAGAATTTATGTATTTGGACAAGAATACAGAGTTTTCAAACTATAAAAGGAATATTACAGAAGAGTTAGTGCCGAAAGAAAAAGTGACACCAACTCAATCAAAAAGAAGAAATGATATTAGCTTATTATATCAAAATGCAATAACACACTGGGGTATTCATCCCGGTATGATTAAAAATGTTTATCTTACAGATCAATTAGGAAAAGAAATTGACCATTTTGCACCGGAAGATATAATAACAATTTCCTTTATTTTTAATATTGATGATACTATTGATGCTAAAAATATTTCCCTAGCATTTTCGATAAAAAATAAAGAAGGAACGGATCTTATTGTTAAAACAACTTATGATGAGACTCTCTTTTTTGACAGCATCTTGAAAAATAACAAAACTTATAAAATTTCATTTGAATTACAAACTTTATTGGCAGTTGGCGAATATTATTTGGTTGTTGCTATAGAAAATCGAAAGGAACTTAATCCAATTTATTATGAATATATAGAGGGTGTAAAATATTTTAAGGTATTTACAAACAAAAAAATTTGGGGAAAAGTAGATATACCCGCAAAAATTAAAATACAAGAAAATTGTTGAAAGGCGGATAATATGAATAACTCTAAAATTAATTCACAAGAATATTGGGAAGATAGATTTGAAAGTAATGACTGGAAAGTAAATAAAGGTCGAGAGCAAACACACTATTTTTATACAATTTTAACCAAATTACTTCCGACATGGATTACACAGGATATAAGATCAAATAACTTATTGATTTATGATTTTGGCTGTGCAGAAGGACAAGGAATGCCTCTTTTGCAGGAACGGCTTGGTTCAAACATAATTGGTATCGATTTTTCATCTTTCGCTATTGAAAGTGCAAAAAATAATTATCCTCAATACAATTTTGAAATAGGAGATATAAAAGATTTTAATAAGGATATCGATGTTGCTATATTATCCAACATCATTGAACATTTTTGCAATCCATATGAAATTGTAAAAAAATTATCCAAAAATGTATCCAAATACTTAATTATCTTAGTCCCATTTGAAGAAAAAAATTTAATGCCAGAACATGAATATGAATTTAACTATAGTAATATTCCTATTTTAATTGGTGCATTTCAATTAGTTTATTTCGAAGAATATGATTGCCTTCAGGATCAAAATGGGTTATTTTTGGGCAAACAAATTCTATTAATTTATTCTCGAGAATCTATTATAAATGAAAATTTGAATATAGGCCAACTGACGGGAACTTTTAAAAATGACGGAACGGAATCTTTATTAAATCAAATAGAATTAATTACTCAAAACAATAGTAATTTGCGGATACAACTAGAAAATATATCTGACGACAATGTTAAATTAAAAGAGCAGATTCAAAATATTACGCATTTAAACTGCTTATTGAAATCTGATCTTCAAACTAATATTGATAAATATTCTAAATGTTCGGATGAATATAATAATTTATTAGCAATATATGAAGGCTTAAATACAGCATACAAACAATTAAATTTAAACTATAATAATCTTGTAAATTCTTATACTTGGAAAATTGCGAATATTGAATTTCAAATTGCAAAGAAATTCCATTTACTTGATATTGTAAACAAGTGTATACAGATAAGAAAAAGAGGAATAAATCTTCGTTCTAACTATAGAGTCAGTTCTAATGGTGAAAATTTAAAGAAAACGGTTGCAGAGCTTGAAAAAATAGTATCGGATACAAGTAGTGAGAATCAATTATTAACTTATATTAACACCCAAAGTGAAATTTTTGAAGATATTCTTAATCGCCCGTTAAGTGATATCAGTTTAGAGTTAAAAAGAATTTTATATTACAGAAAATATAAAGGAATCGTTGTATATCCACATGCTGTAAAATGGGAGCCTATTCAACGGCCGCAACATTTTTTAAGAGAATTAGCAAATCAAGGATATATTTGTTTCTTTTGTGAAAATACAGATTATGATGAAGACATAAAGGAAGTATATCCTAATTTATTTGTTGTAAAAAATGGAGAAATATCCTTGCTTCCTATTATACAGGATCAATATGTTATATTGCTGATCACATACTTTTTGCAAACGTTATTTGCAAAATATGTTCCTCAAAAAGTAATTTGGTTTGATATTTTGGATAAACTTGATTTTTTCTCGCAGAGTGGGAAGATAAGCGATGCAATTTACAAATCTCTAGTTAAAGATGCTGATATTGTTAGCTATTCTGCTGACGCGCTTAAAGAGTATGCTTTATCTCGAACAGATGCATTTAAACTTCCCAATGGTGTAAATTTGAATGATTTTTCTATAAGAGATGAAGATGCCCCTTCTGACATGAAAACGATTTTAGAAACAGGAAACAAAATAGTTGGTTATTATGGGGCAATTGAATCCTGGTTTGATGTAGATTCTGTTTTATACCTTGCAAATCACTCTTCCTATGAGATTGTTTTAATTGGGAATCCAAACACTGATATTTCTAATAAATTAGTTCATGAGAGAATTCATTTACTTGGAAGAAAAGACTATAAGGATCTGATTTCATATGCTAAATATTTTGATGTTGCAATTATTCCTTTTATTGTGAACGATTTGACAAATGCTGTATCACCAGTGAAATTTTTTGAATTTGCTGCGTTGGGAATTCCGACAGTATCATCCGAAATCAGCGAAATGTTGCAATATAAATGTTCGCTTGTTCAAACATATAAATCATATAAAGAAATGGTTGAAAAAATTGACTTATTGTGCTATTACAATACAGAAAAAGGAATATTGAAAGAGATTGCATTTGAAAATACGTGGTCAAAACGTATAGAATCTGTCCTTGAAAAACTTCTTGATATTCGGTACTTGTCTACATTAGCGAATATCAAGAATAGCGGCTGTCTTGCTTTAGAAACAGTAACATTTTTCAAATTTGATGGATCGACCTATTATTCTGGAGGAGCCGAACGTTATTTAATTGATTTAGATGAAATTTGTAAAGAATTAAATCTGAAACTCCGCGTTTACCAATATGCAGAATATGACTGGGTTAGATTCTATGATAATTTGGAAGTAATTGGTATGGGCGCAAAAGAAAATGATCCTAATTTATATACTGTGGACTTGAAAAATGAAATGAATGATCTATTTAGAAGAAACACATTAAATCAAACAGCACTTAATCTATATTCCGCATTTCATTTACTTCAAGGGAAAAGTACCGCCACTACAATTGGCATTAGCCATGGTATTTTTTGGGATACAGAAGCTAATCATTATACGAATGGTGTTGACTTCTGGAATGCTAATAGCGAAATAATTAGTGCCGCGAAAAACTGTGATTATATGGTATCTGTTGACACTAATACATGCAATTGGTTCCAAACAATTGATTATAACTTAAGCAGGAAAATTAAATATATTCCCAATTACGTTAATACCAGTGAGTTTACATGTTCTGAAAAATGTAATACTGATCGGATCATTATTACTTATCCACGTCGCCTTTATGCTGCTAGAGGGCTATATATTGTCTTAGATATTTTGGACGATATATTGAAAAAATTTCCGAATACTGAGTTCCACTTTGTAGGAAAAGGATTTGCTGAGGATACTAAACATGTACAAGAAAAGATCTCTCAATGGGGAGATCGGGTCAAATGGTATTCGAAATCACCGGATCAGATGCATGAAGTATATAAAGAATCCGATATTTCTCTAGTTCCTACCATGTATAGTGAAGGTACTTCGTTATCATGCCTTGAAGCGCTATCAAGTGGTAATATTGTTATTTGTACTAGAGTTGGTGGACTTACGGATTTGATTATTAATGGTTTTAACGGTTTACTAATTGAACCAGATAGCGATTCTTTAAAAAATGCATTGATAAATATTCTTTCGAATCCTGATAAAATGCAAATGTTAAAAAAGAATGCTGTTGCTACAGCACAGTCATTTTCAAAAGATATTTGGAAGGAAAGATGGAAAGAAATTCTTCGGATGGCGATTGGGAATACCGCAACTTCTCCATATACAAAATGTAAGAGGTGTCTAATTCGATTAAAGCATGAAAATACACTAAATGAAAAACTATTAAAATGTATATGTCAGTATTTATCAGAAGGATATTATGTTTTTATATCAACCAACAAAAAGGAATATAGATCGTATAGCTATAAACGAATTCAATTTATTTCTCAAAATGAAGATCTTTATTTTCAACCTGATATTTTGATTGATGAAAATAGCTTTCTTAAGTAAATAATGATAAGAGATGTATGGATGGGAGACGTTCACATATGGTTCCGTGAGAAATTTGAGGCGAAAGTCCGCTTGTTTAATCGGCAGAGAGGATGGGAATACTCACCTCTTCCTACTGGATTTTTACCACTTCGGACCATGTTGGCTCGAAGTAAATTGACGGAAATAGTATTTTATTGTAAACTAAAAGAGAATTTGAAACAGATGAGATGAAACAAATGGACAAAGAAATTTGATGAATAATAGCTGTAAGGAAATTTGCAATAAAATGGTGGGAAACAATTATTTCCGGAGAATATAAAGAGTATTATGCAAGGATGTACGGGTATAAATAATCACCTGCAAACAGTCCGCCGGCATCAACAGAAGACCGGCGGGCTGTTTGATTTTATAGGAACATGAATTTTTTCAGCTTTTGCTTTACCCAGATATTCAGGGGATGAA
>CALXUL010000342.1 GCA_944391635.1 uncultured Clostridia bacterium
CAGGAGCATTATGATGCAATAATTCCCGCAAATTATCTTTTATGAAGGATGAAGGAAAATATAAATTCCAGCTTTATAAATCTAATGATTTGGCTCGTTTGGGGTGGTTTTGTCCTGTGGCGTCAGAAATCGTCATTTTTTGTAAGAATGGTGTAGTTGGGATGCGAGATAAATGCAATATGAAATTTATGTTTACAGGAGAAAATTGCATTGCTATTGTGCGTACAAATATGTATAATGAAGAAAAGGATATGCATGAGAAAGGAGCATTGCCATTATGTCAAAGTCAGCAAATTTATATGTGAGAATAGAGCCGGAGATCAAAGAACAGGCTGAAAAAATCCTGTCCACACTGGGTATCCCTGCTTCCAATGCTATTAATATATTTTATAAGCAGATTATCTTACAGAGAGGGCTTCCCTTTGAAGTAAAAATTCCAGATAGCACGCCCATAGATATAAGTAAACTGGGAGCAGAAGAACTACATGCAGAGTTGGAGAAAGGATATGCGGATGTAAAAGCAGGGCGAATTAAAGATGCAAAAACGGCTTTTGCAGATATTCGTAGAGATTATGACTTATGATTTTCAAAGTAATAATATCGGCACAGGCTGAAAATGATTTGCGAGGGATATTTGAATATATCACTTTTGAGCTTTTATTGCCGGAAAATGCGGAAAAGCAACTGGATCGTCTGGAAAAACAGATATTAAGTTTAGATGAAATGCCGGAACGCTTTCCAAGATATGGGAAAGAACCGTGGTATAGCCGAGGATTACGTTTTGTTTCAATAGATAACTATATTGTGTTTTATATTCCAGATATAGAAGAACAGACTGTAACAATTCTTCGTGTCATGTATAGTGGACGAAACATAGAAGAACAGTTAAGCATCCATACGAAACAATAAACAATTTCATATTCCATACAAAGCGGTTACTCTTTTGGAGATCAACCGCTTTTTTGTATAAAGAAAACCATGAGAGAGTCGAATGGTTTTATGAAAGTTTTAGCGGTGTATTCAGAAATAAAAACACATTGCGGGTCCTTACTTTTTGCATGGAGACGTCAAAATCATCATTTTTGTGAAAACGGTTTATAAATGATATAGTGTAAATTTATAATTATATACAATAATATTAAACTAAAATAAACTTATATGTACCATTTTTGTCACATGTATTAAAGTATAGTATAAAAAGAAAAATTAATTGTTGCTGCTAAAAAATATACTAGGTGATATTGTATGAGAGAATTGAAACGTATTGAAGTAAAAGATTTAATATTTGTAAACATGCCATTGAAGGACCGGATAAATACAAAACTTACTTTGCTTGATACAGATTGGATGACATATACACTGGAGACTTCTTTTCATGTAAAGACGCAAGGGAAATTAAAGATCAGATTTGAATATTATGGCGTTCAGAAGTCAGATTTGTATGTGACTCAGGAGAAGAATGGAATCTGTCATGAATATACTTATTCTTTTCCGTCAGAGATATTTGAAAAGTATCTTTCAAAATTTATGTATCGTCACCTTAAACAATGGAAAAGTGAGGAAGTATTTTATGGTGGAGATATAGCGGTAGAATTTTATAATGAAGTCATTGAATTAACAGGAAAGCAGAAGTCCTGTTCTTGATAATCACATGTAGACGACGATAAAGGGTGTGTAGATATGCAAAATGGTAATATATTAGAAAAGCTTTGTATGGTTCAGATGAAAAGCATATTCAAATCCATACCAATTGAGGTCCTTCAGAGATATGAAAGTGAACTTAATGTAATTAAAGAGGCGCAGATTGGGGGGATTTATATATTTTTAGCCCAAATTATCAAATATGTAAAACAGAATCAACTGACCGCATATGTGAGGGGTGGAGGATATTCATATATTGCCTATTTGTTGGGAATAACAGAAATAAATCCGCTAAAACCGCATTATTATTGTGCCGAGTGCAGAGAAATTGAATGGACTCCCCAAGTGACAGATGGATATGATTTAAATAAAAAGCAGTGTAGAAAATGTGGAAGAATGAAAATAGGAAATGGCCATGACATACCTTTGATTGATAAGAAAATTATCGATGCCCAGTATTCGATTCAGGTCTTACAAAGAGATTATGAAACGATGATTCAATATATTAAAAATACTTTTTTATCCTTTAAAATGGAAATGGAGATGGAGATGGAGAGAAAAGCAAATTCGACATGGTTTGTGTTCCCAGAAGATCAATGCCCCAAGATTATAATTGAAATGTCCAGACGATGCACGATAATGGAAAATTATTATAGAACAACAGGAGAACGCTGGGAAAGCATTCCAATGTATAACAGCGAAGTTTATCCATTGTTTCAGCATATGAAATCCAATGAGTGCTTGCGAAGGGGATTGAAGATAGGAGTTCCAAGCTCCTTTTCAGAATTAATGATTGTGACCGGATTCGGATTGACTGTTGGTTATGATAAATATATTTTGTCTTCGGATAATACGCGAAGAAAAATAATGAAGAATGAATTTATCATATGTACGGAAGATTTAATAAAAGTCTTATCCTTTTATTGTGTGTTGCAAAAAGATATTGAAAAACTTACGGATAGTTTTAAGATAAATAGTAACTTAGAAAAAGTAAGATCTATTTTGTTGAAATATGAATTACCGGAATATGTAATAGAATTTTGCTTATTACCATTGGGGC
>CALXUL010000343.1 GCA_944391635.1 uncultured Clostridia bacterium
TGACACCTAATTTATGTTTAGTATATAATTGGTCAAAATCTTCTTTTTCGATTAGACTTACTACTTTATTGACTTTTGATAAGTCATAATGTTTCTTTTTATACTTCTTGGCTGTTCTTAAAAAATACTTCTTCGGTATTACTTCCATTAATCCAAATCCTTTAACCAATTTTTAGCAAAATCTTCCGCCGAAGAATAAACTTTTCCATTACTTTGTTCATCATGCATTTCTTTAACTACTTGCAGTGCACCATCATCTGCTTTTGGAGTAAATGGCAACTTTTGTTGTTGAATTACAGCAGTATAAAAAAGCCTGGTAGCTGTTGCCATATCCATCCCCATTGATTTAAAAGTAGCTTGCGCTTCATCTTTCATGCTCTTAGGAAGTTTCATATTGAAATTTGCTGTTTCGCTCATATTTATCACCTCTTAAATACACATTATAGATTGTTTATATAAAAAGTATATATAATATGCTTATTTTTTCTCTAAAAAATAGCTTTTTCACCCCATCAAAAAAGAGGACATAGTCCTCTTTCAATCCTTTGGCAATAAAAAATCTATTCCACTAAACATTTTATATAAAGGTGTGTGTGCTATGTCCTCTGATAATAATTGTATTAGATTTGATCTTGATATTAAAGATGAAAATGTTGTTTTCAATGACTATTTTTATAAGATGATCCAAAAGAAAAAGTGCAAAGTCTATAAAGCTGAAGAAATCCAACGCTTTTGTCCTTATTGCAGCTCTTCAAATCTATTGCACAATGGTCACTTGACTACTAATATCCGTTATATAACTACCAATGCTAGTCATCCAGTCTTCATCAGATTAGCTAAAGCAAGGGATTAAATGCCGGCATTGTGGTCGCCGTTCAATGGCGTATTTCTCTATTCCAAACTTAAAGTTTTATCTATTTTAACCGGACAGCATTGCCAGAGATTAGTAGCGTTTAGTGAATCTTAGTAGGTTACTTACTATTTATTGGCTATTCTGTCAGCGAATTTAAAAGCACCGATCACCAATACACTAGATAGCCAATATTCTTGATTTCCTAAGAATTTAAGCCGAGTAGCAAATAAAATTTTATGCACATTTTCATCAAAGATGAAACAATTACGTTAATCTTTTTCATTAATAATCGGTTTAGAAAGCACAATTACATTAGATAATAAATTATCATATTTATAAATGCTAGCAACTATAATCTGATGATCAGAAAATTCTTGTGTTAAAAGATTCATCATTAATTTAGAATTCATTTCATCCAACTCACTACTTCTAGGTGAATCTATTATTATAGGCAGATTTATATCAGCCTCTCTCTCAACTGCTTTTATATACATTAGTCTAAAAGCAAAAACAATTTTATGTAATTGAGCTCCTGTTAATGATTTTAAGTCTTTAGTAAAAACAAAATCCTTTGTCTTTTCACTATTTATTCCTAAAGCTTCAATATATTTTCTATAATCATTAAACATCGATATAATTATACTGTTTGCTTTTTCACTATAATGCGTTAAATTATGTAATTGATTTTTCTTTTTTCTCTTTTCTCTATTTAAAATCACTAATTGATCTTTCACAGTCTCTTGAGATATAGAGATATTAGCTAATTTTTTATCAAAATCTGTAATCATATCCTCTACACTCATTAACTCTAATTGCTTATCTGAATCTTTTATATTTTTTTCTCTAGAATTAATTTTATTGTTTATATCCTTTATATGATTAACTAAATCGTTCTTTTTATTTTTCATAAATTCAAAAGAATCATCATACCACTTTACATTTTCAATTTTTAATGGAAATTCTTCTCCATTTGGGCTTTGGACAGTTAAGCTCATATCCTCTACATACTTTTTAAATTCTTTATTATCATGTATTATTCTTACAACTCTTTTCAAATCATGTGTTAATCGTTCTTTTTCTACTTTCAGAGAATTAAGCTCCATATTTTCTTCAGTATATCCTGATGTACTAATAGAACCTGCTTTTTCTTGGATTTCATCATGATATTTAGCTACATCATACAATTTTTTATATCGTTGAATATTATTCTCTAACTTCCGTATATCCCAATTTAAATCCTGTGCATTTATACCAGCTAAGCCTCTAACTAGTCCCCTAACATCAAAAGAATAATGTCCAATAACATACCCTTTATTTAATAAAGTCCATCCTTTATCTTGATCTATAAACATTGCTCCTAGTATATTTTCAATTAATTCAACATTCTTATTTTTAAAAATAATCATTAGCACTTTGTCAAAATCATTTGGTAGTACGAATGATTTTATTTCCTGCTTTTTTAATCTAACCTCTAAATCATAATTGTGTCTAAAAATTTTTATTTTTTCATTATAATCTGTAATCAACTCTATTTCAGTTTCACAATTTGCAAAATCAATTCCTTTTGTAGAAGGTACAGGATATCCCAATGCATATAATAAGAATCTTAGCAATGTAGTCTTTCCTTGACTATTTTCAACACTATAAATCAAGTTATTTGTAGTTAAAAAGGTAAAGCATCGTGAAAAAATACCTTCTCGTAATTTTAAATTTTTAATAATCATAAGTACGTCGCCTTCTTTACATCATTGATTAATCGCTTATTTGATAAGACTTTATATAAAATAATTTGTACTAGATCTTTTCTATCCTCTTTTTTTATACCTTTTAAACCTAAAAGTGCTACATAATCATTCCAAAATAATTCTATAAATTTATCTTCTAATTCTCTTTCAGTATCTCTTTTATATGTATTTTCTGGTATTACATAACCTTTTCGAAATTTTTCAAAATCACCTAATATTTTCAATGAAAGTTGTGTATGCTCCTCTACATCTTTAATAACATCCATGTACATAAACATAAAATAATCATAATCTTCTTCACTATATTTATCATAGAAAGAATCATTTTTTCTATCTTTGTCCATTATCAAAAGAATTACTGGCCAAATTATTTCATTTTTGTTTAAACTTCGATGTTTTTTCCGTGGGTGTTTTATAACTCTCCCATTACTTATCATTTTTCCATCAGCAAATTTAGTTCCATTTTCAAAAACATCAATCATCCACTTTTGTAACAAATCTTGTGTCATTCCTGGAATTTTTATCTTTAATTTGCCTACAAAATTATCTACTTGTTTATAAATTTTTTCTTCCCGTCGTCGTATATCATTCCCCCAAAAAGGTAATATAATCACCTCTAATTTTGTTAAATCAATCTCCTTGTTCTCTTTCTCCCAATATTCTTTAATTTTATTTTTATCATCTTCAATAGGTATTTCTTCATATTTTAAATGCTCTTCGTCATAAAAAATACCTTTAAAGTTTCCATCTTTAAAAGGATCCGGAGAATTAGTTATATAAATATATTTGCTTATATTCTTTCCTTCTTTTTCAGCTTTTTTATTTCCTAACGAAAGGGTACGAATAGCACTGGACAATTTGCCCAAAACATTTTTAAAATCTGTTTGTGGCTTTAAAATGGATTTAGCTTGAACAATAATAATTTGAGAATCATCAAAAAGTAAGTCTATATCCTCAATTCCTTCCATTCTTATTCCTTTAAAGTTAGGTTTACACAGATATTCACTCATTAAATAAATAGCGGCATCTGTTTGAAAATGAAATCCAAATTCTCCAGCCACATCACTTGTGTCTTTTTTACTTTTTGCTTTATTTTTAACCGTAGTCATATAATCTCACCATATTATCTGTTAATGTAAGTCATTATAAAACCTTTTCCAAAACTATAAAATAGCTTTCAAAACATTATTATATTTTCGCTGATAATAACATTAAATTGAACACTTGAGAAAAATAAAAAGCCCATTAGGACCTGTTTGATAGAATTGTAATAGCCATCTATGGAGGTCACAAATGGACTCTTTATATTCTACCATGAACCAGCAAGCTAATAGAAAGCATTTATCATTTGAAGAATTGGGGTATTATTCAGACGCGTTTGAAAGATGGCTATTCTTTGCGTGCAATTACTCGGGAACTCAACTGTTCACCTTCTACTATCAGTTACGAAGGCAAACGTGGCACTGTAAAGCTGTATCACGCAAAGTTAAAAGGTATAAAGCTGCTCAAGGACATGGTACATATCAAACTCATCGAAAAAATTGTGGGCGCGAATCAGACTTCCTCAAGAAAACTAAATTCATACGCTATGTCCACAAACATTTCTTTGAGGACGGCTGGTCGTTTAATATTTGCAAAACCATTACCACTGACAATGGCCTTATTCGCAGATTCATTTCTAAAGGAAAAGCAATAGATGATTATTCTTTGTAAAACATCATTAATATTGAAAATTGGTGCAATTCATTGTCAAGAAAGATCTTGGCCTATCACACACTAAAACCAATCTATCAATAGTATATAAACTTAATTTAGTCTTGCTATTTATGATTTTTTTCTGACTCTTCAAAATACATCAATATTTCTTCATAAAATCCCTTGTTCATTTCCTCTGCACTATACTTTAAAAACATTGCTATAACAATAACAAATATAAAACTAATTGCAGTTTCAAAGATAAAATTGCTCATTTTGACAGAATCAGTTCCTTTGGTAAAGCCCTGTATAAGATCATTAAAAAAATTTCTAGAATAAAGTGCAATGAAAATACTGCCTAATCCTACAGCAACTGAAATTAAATTCCAAAAATGAGAATTGACCCTTAATTTCACTTTACTTTTTAACTTAAAATAAGCACTAATATCATATTTCTTTAATAAAACCAAGTTTTGAATAATCAGTTTTCCATCAATTTTTTCATTAGTTTTAAAATATTTTGGTCTAATTAATACATTAAGAGCTTTTTCACTTTTAATTATATTAACTAACTTACCAATATCGAATTTTTTTGAAGCAAAGGCATCATAAAAATTACCAATCTTATTATTTTTATAGTCTTTACTATATGTAAACGGAACACTCATGGAAATCAAATAAATCATAATTATAATATATAATACTAATATATAGATATCACCTAAAGGTATGCACCATTCTTTTACTCCAAAAAGTTGCGGTAAAGGTATGCTGCAAATTAGTACATAATTTAGAGTCGCAAATACTTCTGGGATACTCTTTTTAACTACAATAGAATAACCTTCTTTATTAAGAGCACTTTTTACAAACTTAAAATCCAGCCAGGTTAATATTAAAAATATCACATTGATAATTTCAAATAATACAACAGCATTATTGAAACTAAACGCTCTAAATACGAATATAGATAATAACGACAGCATTATTAGTAAAAAAGAAGCTATAAGTCCAATATCAGTCTTGGTAATTCCCATTTTTTCCATCATATTTACCTTTCTTTTAACTTTATTTTCCATAGCTTACGCCTCCATAAAATTATTCTAGCATTCTAGTATCAATTACCTTTTAAGACAATTAATTACCACAAAAACAATATTCAATATTTAGCTTTTTATTTCATTATTGTCCAATTAATGCTAATCAAGTCAGCACATCTAACTTTTCCTGTATCATTTTACTCCATAAAACATCGTTTTTGCACATAGTTTAAAAATACTCAAATTTTTCAGTAGATTTTACCCAAGTAAAATTCAAATCTAAGCACTATTAAATATGTTTATATATGATGATAAAAAAATAGCTAAGTAGCAATAACCCAATTACTTTATGTTTTATTCATCTTACTTTCTCATTTTTGCCATTTAAAAGATCTACAACTCTTCTTTGGTCAAACTTCTTAAAATTATTAAAACTAAAAAAAGGAGTTTCAAAAATGAAATTTAACAAAAAAATTAGCCATTATTGATGTTTTAATAATCATTAATTTGGAAATTGGAATTAGCACTAACAAGGTTAAGGAAAGCGACCTTAATAACCTTATCAATGACTCTTTTCAATTAATTAGCCAAATGGAGAAATTTATTCATTAAAAATATGCGTGGTGCTAGTTAAGTCGTTTTAGTTAATAAAAAAGTCCAATCGGATTAGACTCAAGTTGTAACTTAAATTAAATAGAAAAGAGACTGATCTAATTGAACTATCTCAAGCTTAATCGTTTTCCTCACCATTTACAAGTTAGCTTTGCTCGGTTAAATGCAATTTGTCGTTCTTTATACAAGCTTTGTGCTCCTGATGAGCTGAAGTACCGTAAAAATATTGATCAGGTTAAGCTCTCAGACAGTTCCATTTTAGCAATGCTTATTTGGCAAACTGAAATTGGCATCGAATCTCAAAGAAGATTTTGTAAATTCTTCGTCTCATTCTCGATTTAATCGTCGGGCACGAATGCTTTTGCCTCTAATG
>CALXUL010000344.1 GCA_944391635.1 uncultured Clostridia bacterium
AGTAAGGTCAGGATGAATTGATTTAACAATATCGGAAAGCTCTTTGCGCAAATCCGTTGTAATTGAATCTTTTGTAAGAATAGGGTCATAATGCACTATCATATGAAGTCCGTCATTTTGTAAAAAATCATATTCGATGTTATCTATAACATCATGACTTTTTATAACGTTTTCTTCTGCTGCCATTTCAACGTGAACACTTGCAAATTTTCTGCAAGGACCGTAATCGTGAATCATTAAATCATGCATACCGAGAACCTCGGGATAGGACATTATTTTATCGCGTATTTCCTTTACATATTCTTCCGAAGGTGCGGAACCCAGCATGGGGTCTATAGTGTCCTTTATTAAGCCTATGCCGCTTACCAGAATAAATACCGCAACGCATAGACCGATTATACCATCCAGTTCAAAATGTGTAAAATGTGATATTACAGCGGCTGCCAATACCGCCGAAGTGGAAATTACATCATTACGGCTGTCTGCAGATGTTGCTTCAAGAGTTGTTGAGTTTATTTTTTTGCCAAGCTTTTTATTAAAAAACATCATCCATAATTTTAACAATATTGAAAAAATCAGAACACATACAAGTGGAATTGAGAATTCAACATCAGAAGGATTCAATATCTTTTCGACGCTGGATTTTAAAAGTTCGACGCCGATTACAATAATAAGTACGGCTACTGTAAGCCCGGATAGGTATTCATATCTTCCGTGTCCGTACGGATGTTCAGTATCGGCAGGCTTTTCCGCAAGTTTAAATCCCAAAAGGGATATTATGCTTGAAGACGCATCCGAAAGATTGTTTACGGCATCTGCTGTGATGGAAACCGAATTTGATAGTGTTCCTATAATAATTTTAAGTAAAAAGAGAATAATGTTACAAATAATTCCGACAGTGCCGGCAAACTTGCCGTATGCTGCTCTGACAATGGAATTTTGTGTGTTTTCGTGATCTTTAATAAATTTTTTTGTTAGAAAATCTGTCATAGCGGTAAACTTTAACTCCCTTCACAACACAAAGTCTGAAAAAACGGCATCAGTCGCCGTATCTTTTCAGACTTTGGAATAATATAATAGTTTATTAATAATAAATGATTACTAAAAAATAATTATTACTTTTTTATATTGTTTCAACTTTTATTGTGTTTGTGCTTCCTGCATCTCCGTTTGCAACTCCTCCCGTCATTACAACAGAATCACCTTTATTCAATTTGAAATTTTCCTTTGCTGCACGCAGAGCATGATAAAAAAGTACGTCTGTAGATGTGAATTTTTCTGATAATACAGGCAAAACTCCCCATGAAAGAGAAAGCTTATACCATACTTTTTTATTTGTTGCCATACCTATTATGTCGGTAGGTGCACGGAATCTTGAAACCATACGTACGGTTATTCCCGACATTGATGAAACAACGATTACTTTTGCATTTATGTCGATTGCCATACCGCAGGTTGCATGAGAAATGGCGTCCACTTTGTTTTTTATCTGAAAATCATTGGTTTTGAAACGTTTTTCATAGTGTATGTGTTCTTCTGTTTCGTGGACTATTGCTTCCATTGTTTTAACTGTTTCAACAGGATATTTTCCTGCAGCCGATTCTCCTGAAAGCATTACCGCACTTGTGCCGTCATAAACGGCATTTGCAACATCGGAAATTTCAGCTCTTGTAGGACGTGGATTATATATCATTGATTCAAGCATTTCAGTTGCGGTTATAACACGCTTACCAAGCATACGGCATTTTGTAATAAGATATTTCTGGACAGCAGGAAGCTCGGCAAACGGAATTTCAACTCCCAAATCTCCTCGTCCGATCATAATACCTTCACATTCTTCACAAATTTCTTCTATATTATTAATACCGGTACGATTTTCTATTTTTGCTATAATATCAATATCGTCTCCGCCGTTTTTATGAAGAAATTCCTTTAAATCAAGAATATCCTGTTTCCTGGATACAAAAGAGGCGGCAATAAAGTCGACGTTGTTTTTAATACCGAAAAGCAAATCCGATTTATCCTGTTCGCTTAAATAAATTTGGTTTAAAACCTTGTTGGGAAAGCTCATGCTTTTTCTGTCCGAAAGCTCTCCTCCCGTTATTACATTGCAAATGACGTCACAGTCGTGTATCTTTTCCACTTCAAGAATTACAAGACCGTTATTTATCAGAACTCTGTCGCCTACCGACAAATCATCTACCAGCCCCTTGTAGTTTACGGAAACAATTGATTCATCTCCTTCAATATCGCGTGTTGTAAGAGTGAATTTTGCACCGTCTAAGAGAGCAATTTTTTTGTTTTTAAATGTTTTTATTCTGTATTCCGGACCTTTGGTATCGAGCATTATACCAATGGGGAGATCAAGATCTTCACGGACCTTTTTTATCATATCAATTGTTTTCTGATGTTCTTCGTGAGTTCCATGAGAGAAATTTAGCCTTGCAACATTAAGACCTGCGTTGCACATTTTTGTAAATGGTTTTTCATCGTTGCTTGATGGGACTATGATACATACTATTTTGGTTTTTCCCCTTGTACTCATCATTCCTT
>CALXUL010000345.1 GCA_944391635.1 uncultured Clostridia bacterium
ATACATATCAAAAAATTTCATCAGCATGAACGTAATAACAAAATAACACAAGACTCCCGAAACAACATCGAACAAATAGTAACACAACATCAGCAGAATTTCTCCCACTCCGCTCGGAAGTCCGTTAATGATAGTATAAAAAACATCATACCATATACGCATGAGCACCTTGCTGGCGGCTATTACAACACAGCCCGCCAAAGCCGAATTAAGCACCGGATTTTTCCTGTCCAGCAGCCTTGAAAACGGATATACCATACTGTCTTTTTCGGGGTAAGGCTCATGGAGTTTTTTTGCCGCGGCAAACGCTGTATCATACTTTTTACCGAAGTTGCCGATTATCCTGTACGCGAAAAACGTGACAATCGCCAACTGCGCGCTTTCAACCAGAGTATAAATCAGGATCATAAGGATATCCGACAGCACCGCGTTTGTCTCAACCCCGCTGAATATCCAGGACATGACCGTATTTGCGAAATACTTAAGGAAAGCCGCCGTAATATATATTACAAAAGCTCCTTTTATCTTTTTTATCCCAAAGCGGTAAATTCCGTATATAACAACGGCGTATCCTACAGATATGGCGATAATTTCGGAAATATTGTATAAAAGTTCCATAACCACTGGAAGAGCGGTATACATATATAAAACATCGTTGCTGAACCTTACGTTAAGCGGGGCAAACACAAAGCAATATAGCGAATACAGCACCGCGAAAGAAACTATGGCAAAGCGATATATTTTACCCCTGTGAATATTTATCTGTTTATCGGATAGCATATTTAACAACCTTTCAATACTTTTTTTATGGTAAAAAGCCGTCAATCATAATTATAACACATATGTAAAATAAAAAAATTGTAAATTTGTAAACAATCCGAGTACAACTGAAAAAAAGAGACCGAGGTCTCTTTTTTAAATTCGTATATACCGACTTTTTCCTTCGGCTGTCGATACTTTCGTTCCCGAACAAAACAATCCGGTATTTCTAATTTGCTTAGTGAGTCATGTACAGTCTCCGCAACGTCCGTCCATAGATTTATTCTTAATATCAATGTTTATAAGACCACCCTCATTTAAACTTAATTCGGACATTGTATTCTCCTGATTATCCTAATATCATTACTCTTTCCAACTTCTTGTCCAATACCACTTTACATCCATACGTTATATATTCATCATAATAGTCTTTGTGTTGATAATATTCGTCAAACGGAAAGGATATACATCCCTGATTCTTTTTTAATTTATTCGCTGTTTCTTTTAAATATTCAATTGAATATGGATTCAAAATTGGCAGTCCAAGACAAGATAATATATCATTTTTTTCTTTTTCTGAATATAATCCAAATGTCCATTCATTCAGATGCGATTTTATTTCCGAGCGATTTGTTTTTATGTAAATTTGCATTTTATCACAAACAATTTTTATTGCGTCCATTATCTCATCTAATTTATAATCGTATTTTTTTGCATATATAAGTAACATTTCAAATTCGAAATTTTTCATTGGAGCATTTTTTATATCTCCATCAAATTCGCCATAATTAATAAATTGAGCACCGATAATAAACCCATTTATCATATCCGGCATTCTGATTATATATTTAACCGAATTATCTTGAGACAAAATTGAATAGCATAATTCATTTACTTTTTCATAACCGTGTTTTGAAAGATAATCTATTATAGGTTTATGCAAATCGCTTTTTTTCATATGTATCTCTCCACATATCTTATATTTGTAACCGTCATTCACTCCATCCGTCAGATAATCCGGTGCCAACACCAATTAAATTATTTTAGAATGAGTATATAAAATATAATAAATTCTACTTTAAACGAAAAACTCTCGGATCAAAAATACATGCCGGATCATCTCTGACATTATTTTCAATATCATCTATCTGATGAAGTTTATATTGTGCTTCATCATTACTTCCCCAACAATAAATAACGCCCTCTTCCGTAAGCGCATATATCATAGACGCAGCTATATCAATATCAATAATATCGTTCAATTCCAAATCCATATACCCTACCCATGGGTCACTTTCCCAAGAGGTATTGTTTCCGAAATATGCAATTTGTCCATCGGAATGTCTAATAACAGTACCCATTGATGAACTTTTAAAGTATTCGACACTTTCCGCTATCAAAGTAAATTCTTTATATTCCTTAACCGGCGGAATTATATCGGTGAATAACTTATGCCGGTTATATAATAAACTATATGAGCCTTTCACGTACAGATTATTTTCATGGTCTAATAAAGTTATCGTGACCCGTTCGGATATATCCCCATCCAAGTCATAATATCCTTTCACACTGTCATATCTAAGAGAGTTTTTTACAGCTTCAAAATCTCTAACATCACTGCATATATAATTACTGTATCGAAGATTGTCGGTAAATTTTTTATCATATGCAATAAGTTTTCCGTTGTTATACAGTATAAAAATCCATTGGTCACAAACCTGTATTTTTGAAACTTTTTCAGCTATTTTTACATGATTTTCTTCCGAGGTTATTTTTATCAGATTTCCTGCCTCATCTATATAACAAAACTCCCCGTTATCAACCTGTACCGCACCCAAAACACCTTCTGCAAGAAGTTTTGTACCTTTATCCGAAACAGAATATAACTTTTTAGTTTCAGATATAATAAGCAAAAGATTATCGCATATCACCGCTCTTTTTGCTACTCCGTCAAAACATTTTACAGGCTTAGGTACATTTTTTGCCATATAATTTTTATGCTCCGTATTGGCATACTTTATAGATCCTGTTGTCTCGTATCCACCGCTGACATAGCAATCACCTGTTTCGGTTATCCAAACCAATGTATCCCCTTTTGCTTCAATCTCTCGTATGTTTTCAAACTCATAGTATTGCAAATTCCCGGTATATTCAAATAAATACCACATCAAGATTACAAAACCCGATGCACATAATACAAGAGTTATCAGTACAATAATACATATTTTGGCTACAGCTTTTTTCTTAATCATAAAACCACCCAAAAACCTCAGAAATAAATCTCCGTCATATTTGCGCCGGACTTCGGCACCGCCAAACCGTGTGTTCCCGTAGTTCAAGAAGCGGTCATTTTACCGGCACCGCTTCTTTTCTTGAAACCACAAAAGCGCTTCGCTCGGCCGCTTTTTTCATACATAACGCAAGCGGGTCACGGTTGAGATAGGCTGACAGCCATGCCGCCGCAAAGCTGTCTCCGGCGCCTACGGTGGAAACCACCGGAACGGGAATAATGTGCTGAAATACACTCTCCTGCGTCCTGCAGTCGTAAACATAAGACCCTTTGCTCCCGCGGGTCAGCA
>CALXUL010000346.1 GCA_944391635.1 uncultured Clostridia bacterium
GTTTGCACCGCGGCAGCTCGCTCAATAATCTATCTTAGAATGACAAAAAGCGTTCCCCAGTTTGTGCTGGTGAACGCTTCTTTTTGAACAGTGTCAAACTAATAAAGCCAAGCTACGATGATTTTGATGACCGTAGTTTGGCTTTTTACTTTAATATTCTAATGATGAGCGGCTGTGGGATGAACTTGAACGTCCGGTCGTCACCGTATCGCTACCGTTACCACTTCCTGGATCATTATAGGAAGCACCGCCCGGCAGGATGAAGTCGGTATTATTGTAACCATCATAGCTTGGCTGGGACTTGTACATCCGGGTCTCGTGGTTGTTGACCGTAACGGGTTTCAAACCAAGTTGCTTCCGGACTAGTTTGGAAATTCGGTTGATCTCCTTTGGGCTGGCGATTTGGAAGGAAACTCCGTCAATCGTGGCGTCCTTACCCTGGAAATGGTAAGTTGAAATATTGTTCATTGCACTGTGGTAGTTGCCGTACAGGGTGGCAATGTCATCGATTGGGATATTGGTCTTTACACCGTCGCCAACCGCGTCCATGATCTTATTAGCTGAACTGATGGAGCCGGACTTCTTAAACTTGGTGATGACACTCGACAAGATTTGTTGCTGCCGTTTCTGCCGGCCGTAATCGTTGTTCGGGTCCTCATAGCGCATCCGGGAATACTTCAGTGCTTGTTCCCCATTCAGGTGCTGCTTACCCTTCTTGAAGTGGTGCCCCTCGTAAGTGAAGGCAAACGGGTTATCAACTTCGACGCCGCCGAGGGAGTTAACGACCTTCTTGAGGACGCCCATGTTGATGACCGCGTAGTAGTCGATTGGCACATCAAGCAGTTCACTGACCTGCTTAACGGTCTGCTTAGGACCGCCAATCGAGTAAGCGGCGTTGATCTTGACGTAATCAGCACCATCATCGGTGTTGACCCGGATTAAGGTATCCCGGGGGATACTGGTCATCGTGATCCGTTTCGTCTTGGGATTGATGGTAAATAACTCGATTGAGTCGGTGTTACCACCTTTGTTTCCCCGGTCGAGGGCCCCGACGTCGGTCCCCATGGCGAGGACGGAAACGGGTTCACCCTTTTGGAGTTTCTTGCTGATTTTGCCATCACCGTTACTAAAGACTCCGGTTGCCATCTGGTGGACTTTGTGGTATTCGTACAGGCCGCCGGCAGCCACGAGGACAATCAGCAGCCAGATTAACCACTTCATCCATTTCGGCGTGTGGTAGTGGTGTTTTTCAGGAACCGGCGGCGGGGTTGGGCGCCCGCCCCCTTGCAGGTGCGGCCGCCGGTGGTGATGCTCCTGCGGTTCACGATGGTGAGCATTCTCGTAGATTTTCTTTTCTAGTCTTTTACGGTATTCTTCACGCGATTCGCGATGATCGTTATTGTCCATTACAAATATACCCCTGTAAATTATTTCTAACGTTACCTAATATAGCAAAGAATGTTGGGGCAATTCAATGCCATAATAGTAGTTTAACTTTTCCATAAACTTTTATAAAAACTCTCCAGAAAAATTTCGTAATTGCGGCTCGTTGATTTCTAAACTTGAAGAAAGAAAATGTTTAGGTGATAATAGTTTAGATAATCAAAAAGAGGAACCTAGGAAATGCAAAAAACAAAGAGCAACTTAATCTGGGGATTAATTTTATTTTGGGTGGAGCACAGGTTTACTGGAACTTAGCCCCACATCTTGCAAGCTATAATACGGCGAGCTTGCATACCAGCGCGTACCTAATCCTAAAGGGGCTGACCTTGGTTGGCCCCGACTTGCTAGTCATCCTGCTGGGGTACTATGTCTACCATTGTTCACATAAAGAGTCAATGGTAATTACAACCTGGCTAAATACGCTGGTACTTGGCTGCCTGTTTAGCCTGATGATTGCGTTGACGAACAATGGCATCGACTATTACCCATCGACGATTTACAATAGTATGCTACCGGTTCTCCGGAATTCTTATCCTCTAATTACAGGAATTATGCTGGGGATAGTTGCTTCTAGTATTATTTCTTTAAAGCCCCCAAAGCAGCGGCAGTTAGTAGTATTGCTTTGGGGTGTTCTCGCTGTGCCGTTCTTTAACCCGGTTAATATGTGGGGGTGGAACGATAATTTTTTGGCGCTCTTCTACTCTTGCCTGTTTATTCTGGGCGGTAATTTGAAACCCGCCAAGAAGCTCTGGCAGTGGGGCGGCTTCGCTTTTGCTAGTTTAAGTGCTGCTCTGCTCATCCAAGGATTAATGCCCTTTCTTAGCCTTGACGGCTCGACCATCAATTGTTTTACGACGGTTACCAATGTTCTGAATGTGGTAACGGCATATATGATAGCTGGACTGCTGGTCAATGTGCTGGTAAAGCCGGTGCCTAATTACCTCTTATCTGTAGCCGTTATTTTAACAAATAGTTCTGTGCTCGCTGTATTAGCCGCACTTGCTGACGAAAAAATAGTTGCTCATTCTACAGTCCGGACCGCAGTGCTGACTGTAATAGTAATCGCTCTTGCCCTTTGTATTGCGGGAGCATGGCAGTGGCTTCTGCACAGACGGTGGGCGCGATTCAGCGGATTGATCAGTTTGCGTCACAAGATTTTGCTGGACAAAGAGTAGCAGTAAGGAAGACACTAAGGAAACTTGACCCAGATTTAATGGTAGCTGCTATTTCCTATATTGTAGCGGTTGCTTCAATGTTGCTGATGAATGATAGCTGGCGAATTCAGCCGAACGTCGGCCCGGACTACAATATTATTACTTACGCCTTTACACAACGGGGTCTACTGTTATTGCTGGCAACACTCCTCATCTTCACGGTTGTTAAGTTTATTCAGGCGATCAGCAAGCGGTACTGGCTTAGCCTGGCGGTTGTGATTATGATTAGTTGCGCCTTTATAATTGCCAACCGTGAAAAGATTGCTGCTCGCAACGAACCGCTTTTGCCATCGGATATGGCAATGGTAAGGGTAGCGGGAAGCCTTTTTGAAATGGTTGCTCCGGCTCTTTGGATTGGTGTCGGAATAGGGCTGGTTATCTTAGTTGGGGTGGTTTATTGGTTGGAAAAGAAGCACCCGGTTGAGCTAGCGTTTAAGAGATTTCGGCGGCTGTTCTACCTCTTGTTAGCCCCGCTCCTTTTCTTCAGCTGTCTGTTCTGGAACCATTCCGAAACGCCCGTGAACAACCTTTTAACGTCCCTGGGTGACCAGCCG
>CALXUL010000347.1 GCA_944391635.1 uncultured Clostridia bacterium
TTAGAAATGCTAGAATTTGAGTTGGTCATGAAGATCTTCCTTTCTTGATTTTTCGTCACTTCAAGTTTAGGTCTTCATGGCCTTTTTGTTTAACACTTAGTGTTGCACTTCAATTTTAAATCCGGGAAAAATTTTATCCCTTTTAATAGAGCAAATAAAATCCAAGTCAGTCTGAAAACAAAATTCAGTACATGACAAAATGAGTCTTCGCCTTTAATCGTTGGGTACAATTGATATACTTTATAAATAATTAATTATTATCTATGATTACAGAGCGCTTTACGGCAATCATATGGTTGATCGTTAATACAGAGCATAGATTGTTCGTATCAGTTTATGCATAGATGCAATAGCAGCTTTCTTGTAGCTTCTAGCTTCAGGAAGCTTTTTTTTGTGATCGTAGTAATCCATGATATGACAAGATTGTGTGGGCCAGACGGTTTCCATTTGCCCAATAATTCAATATAAGATATTTCGGATAATAGCGTTATCGTGTTTTGTAATTGATAAATGCTTGTCGACGTCTCCTGATTGTGATCTACCTGGATCATTTCAATAAAATTTTCTGCCAAGCCGTTTAGACTGCCCGTTTTTTGGATGACATCAAGTGCCCCACGTGCTTCATCTCAACTTTTATTTTAAAGCAAAATAAAAGCGCTAGATACTCATTTCATCGAATGATCATCTAACACTAAGTTAATATGCTTTATAAGTTGCTTTTTCTTTGATTTTAAAAATAATACATGGCCAAAGCAGTTAGTATCTACCAATTTCCTCGTTTAAAATGTTTCTTATCGGTAGGATCTGGCTCCATTTTTAGCATATTAGGCTTAACATTCTTGATATTATCATACTTGGGTCCTATTGAAGCCATAAATATTTCATAAAACAGATATAATTTCTGCCACTGAATAATAACTATCCACACCGCAACAATTGTACAGGACATTGCAATTAAAGATACTATTATGCTATAAAAAGAAGAATTAATAAGTGGCTGAAGAACATTCAGTATGCTCGAAATGGTTTGTAATATCGCAGCAATAATTATCATTTTATTATTAGGCTTTTTGGGTTTATCATGTTTTTTCTTCATATGCAATGAATTATTTTCCATTCTAATCTTACCCTCTTCCACCAAATCTACTCCTAATATTCCCCAATATTTCTAGAACTAATCGTTCCTTCAACACGAGCAAAGTTATTCCATATACCCCAAAATATGCAATACCTACACATATGCAATTTATAAAACTAGATTTTAAAGAAAGCGTCAGACCACTAGAAAATAATATTGGAAAATGAACAGTATACAATAATCCCAATACAAGTACGGCAGCAATATTACCTATTAATATTTTACAAACATTTTCCCAATCCAATACATTGTGTAATTTCTTTTTCAGCGCTATACAGTGGATTACAAATACACTACACTCTGCAACAACTGTTGATATTGCTGCACCTATACCGCCAATAATTGGAATTATCATTAAATTAATTCCAGCATCAAGAACAGCACCCACTATAGATCCAACTAATACCCACTTTTCCATTTTTAATGGGATTAACATTTGCCAAGCGGTTACACTACTTAATCCCACAAAAATAATAGCAGGAATTAAACATTGTAAAATTATGCCGGCTCTTTCATATCCTTTACCAGCTAATACAAAAATAACTTGATCAGCTTCCAAAAAGAAATAAATTGCTAATGGAATAGATATTAAAAGTACAAAATTAAATGATTTTTTAATTAGTTCATTAAATTTTGTAATACCATTATGATTCAAATAATAAGTAATACGTGGCAACATTACTGCTCCTAAAGAAGTAATAACACTAGTTAAAATATTCTCGATCTTTATAGTTGCTGAGTAATATCCGACTTCCTTATTATTAGTCATAAATCCTAACATTACTTGATCAAGATTAGTATAGATAACCGTCATTGCACTATATAAAAATAACGTAATAATAGGCTTCAAATGTGGTTTAAGGTCCAGCGAAACATGAAAGTCAAAATGAGCATAATCACGTAACTTAATAATATTTAAGAAATTAGACCCAACATTGCCTATAACAGTAATGCCAGCATATATAATATAATCTTGTGGATTATGTACGAACAAAAACATTAATACTATTGCTATTACTTTAAATGCTAGATTTCTTGCAGTAATATAATCATATTGCTCTATTCCTTGGTAAAACCAATCAACTCCAAATGTAGTAAAAATTATTTGAACGGAAGTGATTGCAATCAAAGTGGCATCTTTTCTAAAATTAGGAACAATTAAAACCAATAATAGTAATAATGTATAACTTAATATGGTAAAAAGTGTATTTATTATAACTAATTCAGTCAAAGCCCTATTTAATTTGGTTTGATCATCACGAACTTCAGCTACTTTTCTAACACCATAGGATGGAATTCCCATTGCAGCTAATAATGAAAAATAGCTAATAACTGATGCAGCAAATGCAATTTTACCATTTGGTGCAGGCCCTAATACTCTAGAAACATAGGGAAATGTAATTAATGGAAATATAAATCCCGAAATGGTCAACAAAGCATTCATAAAAAAATTATATTTTATTGAGTGAATTTTTATTTTCTTATTCATAATATTTCTAAATTACTTTTTTACTATCAACTTACTAATTCTATTACAAACTTGTCTTCATACTATTAATCATAAGTATATAAAAACTAATCACAATCAGCAACATCACAATTCCCGTTGGAAAAGCAGCAATGATCGCAACCGATTGAATATTAGTAAATGTTGTGCCCGTTAAGATTAATGCTAATGGCAATAAAACAAACACAATTGCCCAAAAGCCACGCATAAATCGGCTAGGTTCTTCAGATAATGCCAAATTTCTATAAGAGTATTTGGAAATTACCATAGTAATAGAATCAAAAACTGTTGAATAAAGACCGATCATAGCAAGAATCAACCAAATTAACCCTACTTGATAATGATTCATCGTTTTCATTAACAATACAATTACATCAGCATAGCTATCGCCATTATTAATCAATTTTACTGCATTAATTACCCCAGAAATTTGTCTCGAAATGCCGAAATTACTCAAAATAAAAAACGACAAATATGTTCCTAACAATCCCCAGAAATAGCCACCAAAAATCACATTTCGGATAGTTCGTCCTTTACTGATACTCCCAATAAAAAATGGTGTAGCAACACACCAAACCATCCAATATGCCCAATAGTATACTGTCCAATTTTGAGTAAAATGTGCATTCTCAACTGTTGCTGCCATAGGAATAAACTTAACTATCAAATTACCAAAAGCTTTAGCGCTTGATCCTATAATAAAATTAGCATTTCCACTATCAAATAAAATAAACAATAATAATAAGCCTAAAAAGCTAAAGGCAATTATTGATAATTGAGAAACTGCCCTCATTCCTATTATTGAAGCAATTAGATAAATAGTAACTATTAAAATAATTAATCCTACAGACAAAATTTTAACATTACTAAAACCTGTCATCGCCTTAACAGCTGCAGTTAATAACGGCATCGACATTGAAAAAGTAGTTGCAGTAGCAGCAATCAGGGAAAAAATCGCCACTAAATCTATCACTTTGCCTAGCCAACCGTCAATTAATTTGCCAAATAATGGGCGACAAGCCTCTGAAAACTTCTGCTTGTTGTTCTTAATAACATATATCATATAGCCAAAAGCAACAGCTAACATAATATAGAAAGACCACGCTATTGGTCCCCAATGAAATAGTGAATACGTCAGCGATAAGTTAAGAGAATCAGGCGAATTTTTAACTAATGGCTCATCAGCATACATCATCCATTCACATAAAGAATAAAAGATGATATCGGCTGACATCGTAGATGTAAAAATCATCATTCCCCACTTTAAAGTGGAGTATTCTGGCCGATCTTGTTTATCACCTAATTTTATTTTGCCCCACTTGGTAAATCCAAGAAATAATGTACTAAGTAAAAATAATATTCCTACTATTAAATAGTAGTACACCAGCTTACTTGTCAAAAAGTTACGGCAATTTTGTAAAAAAGTATGCGATTCAGCCGGACAGCTTATTAAAATCGCACTTAAAATGATTACCGCTACGATCGGAATAATTACTAATATCCAATCTATCTTTTTCAAATTATCTTTGGAAAACATCCTTATTACCCTATCGATCTATAGCTTGAATCAATCGCCTTTAATTCATCTAAACTATCAATTTCTACAATATCACCTGGATCTACTTGATGAACAAATAAATCAAACTTATCAGGATACTTAAACATTGATACATCATCCCAATAAATATCATAATTCTTAGCCTGAAACTCTTTTTCAACTAATTTTCTTAATTTTTCACTATCTTCTGCAGTCCACTTAGATACACTATAGAGACGATAGCCCTTTTGTCCGCCATCACGATCACAAGAGACTACTCTACCATTATCATCAGGATGCATAATCCATTCATCAGTCCATTTATTCACCCATGAACCTGCATATCCTGATTTATTAAATGCTGGATCTAGCACATCTAAATTATTAATTAATTGATCACCGTCAAGGATGATAGTATTTTTCAGTTCATTGCGAGCTACATATAATGAAGAAAGATTATTATACTTTTGATAATAAGGATTATTGATTAACTTTACTCCAGAATATTTGTTAGCTAAAAAATCAAATTTATCAGCTAAATAGCCAGTAACGATTGTAATATCAGTTATTCCATTTTTGTGCAATCCTTGAATAATTGTTTCAATCATTCGCTTGCCATTCACCTTGACTAATGGCTTAGGAATCTCATTGGTCAATGGTCGCATTCTAGTTCCTAGCCCTGCCGCCATAATAATTGCATTCTCCACTTTAGGCATTATTCTTCTCCAGATAATCTAAAACTAACTTGCTGTACTCCTTGGCATAACGATATTGCGCTATTGAATATGCACCAAAGTCTAATCCTAACGATTGCTTATATTCACACCAATTGCTCCACAATAATCCGCCAACTGCAGCATAAGCATAAATCTTATATCGGGTAATTTCATCACAATTATTTTGATAATAAATATCAATCAATTTATCAAATTGCTTTCGATCATATCCAGCATAAATCGCATACATTGCAATATCTAGATCAGGATCCTGCATCCCAGCATATTCCCAATCGATTAGATAAATTTCCCCATTCTGATCAATTAAAAAATTATCAGCATTGGCATCTATATGACACAAACTCCACTGTTTTATATTATCTAGAATAAATGGTTTTAATTTCATGACATTTTCTTTAGTTATCATAAAATCTTTATATTCAGAAGGCTCATTACGTAATGATTCATAAAAATCAATCTGCTTCCAAATATCAAACTCATGGTGCACTTGATAATTTTCTTGATGAAATTTACGCAATAAATTCATACACTTAGTGACATCATCCCAGTCATTAGCATCGCTATTGCGTGTATCTTCAAGAAATTCAGATAATTTATATCCATTGTTGGGGTTAAGATAGAGGATGTTTTCGGTGTATGGTTCATCCCTTACTTGTTGATAGACATCGTATTCTTCTTTACGATCAATCAACTTATCAGTTCCTTCACCTGGAATACGCATAATATAGCGTTTATCATTACATTTAAAGCTAAAAGAACGATTAGTCATGCCCTTTTTTAGAGTATGAATATTATGGATTTCTGTTTTATCTACCCTCAGTGCATTTTCAATGATCTTAATAGCCTCAGTTTTTAAATGATTAGAATGCGAGTCTAATTCCATTAACTCCTCATAAGAGTTAATTTCAGCATGTTCGCTATTCGGAATAATACGACCATTAAGCAAGAATTGTTTCTTATCTACTAAAGCATCTTCCCAGAAAGAACCATACTTCTTCGCCTTAATCATCTCATCAAGGCGACTTGTTAATATTTCTGCATCATCTTGGTTTAAATAAGCAATTCCAATCATTCTATTACCAAAATCCTTAGTATATCTAACTTTAGAAGTCTTGGAAACACACCAACGTGAATGATCTGTTAATCTATCACTAAAAAGATACCATGAAGGGTCTTCTAACGTTGAAAAAGGATTATCCTTAAACCAAATATCACAAGGTATAACATATCCATTAGCTAACCTATTTTTAGCTAGATATAACGAGTAAATATTATTTCTTGTTGAATAGTATGGATTAACAATTAAATCAACATCGTATTGATCGATTAGATACTCATAATGTTCTTTCATAAATCCAACTACAATTTTAATATCAGTTATTCCAACTTCATGCAGTTGTTTAATAATTCGTTCAATTAATGGTTCACTATGAACTTCTAACAAGCCCTTGGGTTCTTCAGTATTAATTGGAACCATCCTTAAACCATATCCTGCAGCCAGGATAATAGCCCGCTTAGGATGATGTGAATTAATATATTTTTTTCCTTTTAAAGTTAAATTATCCTCAGATGAGATATAGCTTTTAGCTTTCAATTGATTAATCACTTGGTTTACTTTTCCAAGTGAATAATCGCTTATTAAAGATACTTTTCTTTGATTACTTTTTTTATTCATTACGAGGATTTTCAAAACAAGGATTTCATTTATATTCATTTGTTCATCTTTTTTATTTTTTTTCATAGTATGAACATTATAATATATTTTTTATAAAAAGTACTACACTATATACAAAATTTGCAGCGTTTTTAAAAACTATCAGAGACTGTCAAATCTTTTGTGTAAATAGATCTTTCTCGTAAATTGATTTTTTAATTATTTATTTAATCAAAGTAGGATTCTAAGGTGTCCTGAACCTGACCAAAGCCTTTATGAATTCGATTGAAAT